>DASZLL010000140.1:0-21269 GCA_035552395.1 Acidimicrobiales bacterium | reverse complement strand
TGCGGCTTGTCGCCGGGCTGTGGTGCCGGCGCCACGAAGACCGGCAGGTCGACGGCCCGGGTGACGCTCTCGGCATGCGCACACAGATACACACATGAGAGAAAACGGCTCATGACCTGGTTGGGTCGGGCCTGGCAAAGGTCGGCGCCGCAGGTTGACGACCTCGGCGATCCTCTCCGACGGGCACCTCCGGTGCCGTTAGCCTGACCAGGCTGCGCAGCACGGAGGAGTGCGAGAGCGGCCGAATCGGCACGATTGGAAATCGTGTGTTGGGCAACCAACCGTGGGTTCAAATCCCACCTCCTCCGCTCTTTTGGGCTCGTCGGACACCCGGTTCGGGCGGTCGCCGATGTCCTGACCGATGTCCTCACACATCTGAAGTTCCAGGTCACCGGGCTTGGCACGTCGCCTCGACTTTCCCTCCGAGCGAGACGGCTCGCATACTGGGCGCATCGCCACCGAAGCGCAGGCCCCCACCCCGAGCGACGACGACGCCATGGAACTGGCGCTGGCCGAGGCGCGGGCCGCCGCGGCAGCAGGTGAGGTGCCGGTGGGCGCGGTCTGCCTGGTCGACGGGAAAGTGGTGGCCCGTCGACACAACGAACGCGAACGCTCGAGCGACCCCACGGCCCACGCCGAGCTCCTCGCGCTGCGGGAAGCGGCCGCCGCGCTGGGGGGTTGGCGCCTGCGCGACGCGACCTTGGTCGTCACGCTCGAGCCCTGCCCGATGTGCGCCGGTGCACTGGTCGCCGCCCGCCTCGGACGCCTCGTTTACGGCGCCGCCGATCCCAAAGCGGGTGCCTGCGGGACCCTCTATAACCTGTGTGCCGACCCTCGGCTCAATCACGAAGTCGACGTCACCGGAGGAGTGCGCGCGGAGGAGTGCGGCGCGCTTCTGACCTCCTTTTTCGCGGATCGACGCAACGATCGAGCGCGTGGCGAAACCTTAGGCGCAGGTCAGAGCGACTAGGATTTCCGCCCGGAGGAGTGCGAGAGCGGCCGAATCGGACGGTCTCGAAAACCGTTGTGCCTCATGGGCACCGTGGGTTCAAATCCCACCTCCTCCGCTCGGGCCCACAGGGGCCCGCCGCATGGCGTGTGCGGCGAGAACACCGGCAGGGCAGGGCCCTTGCCGTCAGTACCTGGTCGTCCCGGCGACCGGAAAGGAGCGACCGTGGCACGTGCACGTTCGACGTTCGGAAAATTACAGCGCGACCAGGCCAAGAAGGACAGGGCCAAGGCCAAGATGGACGACCGCCTGTCCCGGAAAGAGGACAAGGTCACCGCAGCAGAGGAGCGGGCCACCACGCCATCGGCCGAAGAGGTCGACCAGACCAAGCTGCTCGAGCAGTTCGCCGCTCTCCACGAGGACCTGGCCGAGGGTCGCATCTCCCTCGACGATTTCGAGATCCGCCAAGAGGAGCTCCGGGCCAAGCTCGTCGTCTGACCAGAAGGCGGCTGGGCCGCCACCCGAGGCAGGTCTTGGAAGTCAGCTCGACGGAGCCTCGTGGCGCCCGTCGAGCCAACGCCGGAACCCGGCCGCGTTGGAGTGCACGCCGTTCATGATGTCCAGCTTCTCCTTGTGGGCGGGTTCGATGTCACCCAGGAGCGGATCGAAGCGCGCGGCCAGCGCGTCGGCGATATCCGAGCCCTCCCGGTAGGCCTTCTCGGCTGTCTCGGCCCACTGGCGCAAGGTCTCTTCCGCCTCCGCCAACAACGCCTCGGGTTGCTCGAGCAGCCCGTAGTGGGCCAGCGCGATGCCCGTCGGCCGGCGGGCCGCGAACTTGCCGAGCGAGGTGATGGCCTGGTCGAGGTCGAAGTCCGGTGGCGGCGTCGATGGTCGCAACACACCACCGTCGGGCAGTTTCACCCCGACGGCGTCCCCGGCGAAGAGCAGGCCGCTCAGCGAGTCGTGCAGCCCGACATGGTGCTTGGCGTGGCCAGGCGAGTCGACGGCGACCAAGCTGCGCCCGGGGCTCACCTCGATGACTTCCTCGTCGGCGAGCACGTGCAGCCGTTCGGCGGGCGTGGGATCGAGACGCCCGTAGAGCGAGTCGAGCAACGGCCCGTAGACGCGGGCCGCCGAATCGATGAGACGAGTCGGGTCGGCCAGGTGCCGCGCGCCCTTCTCGTGCACGTACACGGTGGCCGAGGGAAAGGCCCGGGCGACATCGCCGACGCCACCGGCGTGATCGAGGTGGATGTGCGTCACCGCCACGCCCGCCAACTCGGCGGGACCGACGCCGATCTGGCCCAGCGCGGCCAGCAGGATCGGCACCGAGGTCTGGCTGCCCGTCTCGATCAGCACGGGCGCCGATCCCTCGATCAGATAGCCCGCCGTCACTCGTTCCCAGCCGCCCAACATCGTGTCGATCTCGAGGACCCCGTCGGCGATCCGACGGGGCGGCGGCACGGCGGGGATGGCATCGCCGCTCTCGGGGTCGTGCAGGTGGAGGCCGGCATCGGCGTGGCGGTGGGAGGAACCACCGTGGGAGTGCGTCCCGCTCACGGAGCGTTGACCTCGATCACCACCTTGACGTCGTCCGGTTGGTGGTTGAGGGCCTCCTGCCACTGCCCGAGGGGCACGCGCCTGGTGACCAGGCGCTCGAGCCAGGAGCGGTCCGCGGCGGCCAGCGCCGCGGCGGCCGCCTCGTAGTGGCGCCGGTTCGCGTTCACCGACCCGACCACCGCCACGTTCTCGAGCACCATGGTGCGGTTGAGCATGCCCTCGTCCACCTCGATGGTGTGGCCGCCCGACGAGACGCCCGTCAGCACGACGACGCCGTCGGGGCCGACGTGCGACATGGCGTCGAACACGAGCTCCGGCACGCCGGTGCACTCGATGATGACGTCGGGCGCCGCCACCGCGTCCGCCACTTTGCCGGCGTGGTAGGTGGCGCCCAGGTCGTGGACCAGGTCGGGCTTCAGTCCCGACGTGACGCGGTCGAGCACGTGGACGTCGAGGCCGCGTTGCACGCCGATCAACGCGGCCAGCAGGCCGATCGGTCCCGCCCCGGTGATGAGCACCGTCTTGGGGTCCCAGTGGGCGCGCGAGCCCACCCGATCCACCTGCTCCCAGGCCTTGGCGACCACGCTGGTCGGTTCGAGCAGCACGCCCAGGATGCCGAGGCTCTGGTCCACCCTCACGGTGAAGTCGGGCGTGTTCCGATAGCGCTCGGAGCAGTAGCCGTGATGCTCCTTGATGCCGCGCTCGGTGTACTGGCCGTTGCGACAGAAGTCCCATTCGAGGACGGCGCAGTTCGCGCACGGCATCGGATCGGGACGGCGCACGATGCCCACCACCAAGTCGCCCTTGGCCAGGTCGCCGCCCGCCGGCGCCTCGACCACCCGCCCGAGCGATTCGTGCCCGAGCACCAGACGCTCCTCCCCCGGCGGTGGCCAGCCGTAGGCGCCCGAGATGATCTCCATGTCGGTGCCGCACACGCCGATGGCCAGGGTCTCGACGAGCACCGGCCCGTCCGACTCGGGCGGTTCGGGCATGTCGGTCAGCTCGGCGCTGTTCGCCTTGAGCGGGATCACGGTCAGAGCCTTCACGCGTCTATTTCCTTTCCGACCGGTTGGCGGTCGGTCGTCATCTCGGTTGAACCGTCGCGTCGCCTCACTGCCATCTTTCCGCGTCCGAGACGCTTCATGCGCTGGAAGACCGGCGACGACGGGTTGAACGCGTTCATCAGGAAGCGCGAGTCCCCAGGTTCGGTTGCCAACGGGTCGTTCCCGCTGAGTCGGAAGGCCGAGTTGATGAGCGACACGTGCGAGAACGCTTGCGGGTAGTTGCCGACCAGCCGCCCGGCCAGCGGGTCGTACTCCTCAGAAAGCAGACCGAGCTCGTTGGGCAAGGCGAGGAGGCGCTCGAACAGCTCGACCGCTTCCTCTTCGCGGCCGATCATGTGGAGGCAGTCGACGAGCCAGAACGAGCACGCCAGGAACGCCCCCTCGCGGCCGGTGAGGCCGTCCACCGATCCGTCGTCATCAGTGCGATAGCGCAAGACGAACCCGTGATCGATCAGGTCGCGTTGGATTGCCTCAACGGTGGACACCACCCGCTCGTCGGTCGCGGGAAGGAACCCCACGAGCGGGATCATGAGCACGCTGGCGTCGAGCTTGTTCGACCCGTAGTACTGGGTGAAGGCACCGACGTCTTGGTTGTACCCCTTCTCGCACACCTCGGTGAAGATCTCGTCGCGTAGGGTCTTCCACTCCTCGAGGGGGCCTTTGAGGTCGGGCCATTCCTCGAGCGTGCGCACGGCACGGTCGACCGCCACCCACGCCATGACCTTCGAGTGGGTGAAGTGCCGTCGCGGTCCGCGCACCTCCCAGATGCCGTCGTCGGGCTGTTCCCACCCGGTCTCGATGAATTTGATCAATTGCTTTTGGAGATCCCAAGCCGCCTCGGAGTGGACGCCCTGTGTCCGCGCCGAGGAGTAGAGGGCCGACATGACCTCGCCATAGACATCGAGCTGGTACTGCTCCGAGGCCGCGTTGCCGATCCGCACCGGCGCCGAGTTCTCGTAGCCGGGCAGCCATGATGCCTCCCATTCGTCGAGGCGCCGCTCCCCCGCCGGCCCGTACATGATCTGTAACTTCGACACGTCGCCGGCCACGGCGCGCAGCAGCCAGTCGCGCCAGGCCATGGCCTCGGCGAAGTAGCCGCCCCGCATGAGCGACTCGAGAGTCAGCGTGGCATCGCGCAACCAGCAATAGCGATAGTCCCAGTTGCGGTTGCCTCCCAGTGCTTCGGGGAGCGAGGTGGTGGCCGCGGCCACGATGCCGCCGGTGGGTTCGTACGTCAGCGCTTTGAGCGTGATGAGCGATCGCATCACGGCGTCGTGATAGGGACCCTCGTAACAACACAGCTGGGCCCATTCGGTCCAGTACGCCTCGGTGAGGTGGACGGCGTACCAGCTGTCGAGTGGTGGTGGGGGCTCCTCGTTCGACGGATACCACACGAGGGTGAACGGGAAGCGTTGGCGTTCGGTCACCGTGAACTCCGCCACGGTGCGCAGGTCCTTGCCCTCCGCCTCGACCCGGTGCCAAAGCGCGACCGAGTCGGGTCCAGCAGTGAGCCGGGTCAACCCGTCGCTGGTTGTCACCCAGGGGACGACGTCGCCGTAGTCGAAGCGGACCACCAGCTCCATCCGCATGTCGACCGTGCCGCTCACCCCTTCGATCGAGCGCACCAGGTGCGGATAGCCATCGCGTTTGGGCATGCAGTCCGTGACGCGTACGGTGCCCGTCGCAGTGTCGAACTCGGTCTCGAGGACGAGGGAGTTGGGCCGATACCAGCGCCGGGTGGCGAGGACGCTGTTCGGCGCGCCCGCCGGGGCGATCTGCCAGAAGCCGTGGTTCTTGTGACCGAGCAGACGCGCAAAGCAGGCTGGTGACTCGAAGTGGGGCAGGCACAGCCAGTCGATCGATCCGTCGATCCCCACCAGGGCGGCCGTGTGCAGGTCGCCGATGATGGCGTAGTCCTCGATGCGCTGGCTCATGGCCTCATTCTTGCCGCTTCCCTCCTCAGCCCGAGATGCAGGAGCCGGTGCTGACCGCCGAGCGGTGCTGCTCGGCCGCCTGGACCCGCGCCAACACACCCGATGACGTCAGGGCGTATCCGACGTTGGGATAGACGGTCGAGCGGGAGAACACGACGCCGATGACCTGCCCGCCCGGGCCCATCAGCGGGCCGCCCGAGTTGCCCGGAAGGACCTTGGCGTCGAGGGCGTAGACGTCGCGCGTGACCGTGCCGCTGTTGTAGATGTCCTTGCCCACCGCCGTGACCGCCTGCGTCACGCTGGCCGGGTCGAGGATGAGCGGCCCGTCCTCGGGATAACCGAGCAGGGCCGCCTGCGTGCCGTTGGCGACGCTGTTGGGGTCGATGGTGAGGACCGGTCCCAGTGGCGCGCTGGTGCGGAGCACGGCAAGGTCAAAGGAGGGGTCGAAGTACACCGGTGTCGCGGCGTACGCAGTGCTGCCGAGGAGGACCTGCGTGTTCCCGAGGCCCTCCCCGGCGATGACGTGTGCGTTCGTGGCGACGAGGCCGGGACCGACCACGAAGCCCGACCCCTCTTGTTCGTTCGTGCACGCAGTGCCCAGGATCTTCACCGTCGAGAACACGGCCGGGTTGGCGAGCGCTTTCGTCTGCGCATTCGTCGGCTGTGCGACCGAGGGGTTGGACGGCGGGGTCAGCGTCGAGAAGACCTGTGGGAAGCCTTGGTCATTGAGGAAGTTCTGGAGATCGTTGAAGATCGAGGGGGCCTGGGGGAGGATGCGGTCGATCGAGTGCAAGATGTCCGATTTGGCCACGGCGGCGTCGAGCGAGGTGAAGCGGCTGTTCGGTGAGGAGATCACGGCCGCGACCAGCCATAACGACAGCAGGACGGCCACCACGGCGACCCCAACCCCCAGAACCGCGTCGACATTGCCCAGATGGTGACGGCGCAGCGTGATGTTGCTGTAGGTGCCGATGATCCGCCCGAGGTAGCCCAACCCACACGCCGTCGCCAGAACCAATCCGACGATCACGATCGAGCGGGTTGCGCTGTCGTGCGACGTCGAGAGCAGGGGTACCCAGATCACGGTCCCGAGAAGAAACCCCAACCAGAAGCCGCCGAAAGTGAGGATCTGGATCAACGCGCCCAGCCGGAGACCATGCACGGCAGCGAGCAGCATGAGCCCGATAATCAGGAGATCCACCCAGTCCACCAAAACGAGCGTAGACAACGATGCCCCCGAAAACGCTCTCGCCACCACTATTGTTCTGCCGCCGTGGTCCCTTGCGTCACGCCTCGCCACCTGGGCGCCCGGCATTCCGGTTTGGTTTGGGCGACCCTGTTCGCGGGGCTTGCGCTCATCGTGTCGGGTTGCACGACGGGCGGAAAACCCGGCTCGGCCCACACCACCCACGTCCTGGGTGAGCCCAAGGGCACACCCCTGGTGCTCGGGCAACCGGCGCCCACAGGCACGGGCACGCTCGGCGCGGTCTCGTGTGCCACCGTCAAGCGCTGCTGGGCCGTCGGCACCGCCGGTCCCAACCCCGCGCCCTTACCGGGCGCCGCAAACGTCATTGTGGTGACCACCAATGGCGGCCGGACGTGGAAGGCCCAGCACGTGACGGGCGGCAGCACACCGCAACTTACCGGCGTGTCCTGTCCGACGCCCACCAATTGCATCGCCGTCGGGTCCAACGGAGCGTCGGTGCCGGGAAGCGGGGTGGTCCTCGCCACCACCAACGCGGGCGCCACGTGGAACCCGGTCGCCGCGCCTCCGGGCGCGCTCGCCGTGGTGACCGTGCTCTGTTCGACGGTCGCCAACTGCCTCGCGCTCGTGAGCGACGGCACCTTGGTCTGGTCGGCCGCCAGCACGAACTTCGGACAGAGCTGGCAGCGGGAGGGGAACATGCCGTCCCTCTTCCTCCCGGGCGCCGACGTCTCGTGCACGATTGGCGGGCCGTGCCTCGTCGCCGGCTACGCGCCCACGGGCACGGGCCACGGCGAGGGCGCCATCGCGCTCAGCAATGACGGCGGGCAGACGTGGGCGTTGGCGTCCGTGCCCAGCGGCGTCGGGGTCCTGCGCAGCGCGGCCTGCGTCACCGCCACGGTCTGTCTCGCCGCGGGCTCGACGTCGACCACGGTCAGTGACGTGGTCCCCGCGCAAGGTGAGCTGCTCGACAGCATTGACGGCGGCCACACCTGGCAACCGTCGACGACCTCTCCCCCCGTTCAAGACGTGTTCGCCGTGGAGTGCCCGTCTGCGCTGGTGTGCGCGATGGTCGGCACGGAGTGGCAGGGCAGCCCCGCCGTCGGCACGGGAGCCGTCGCCCAGAGCGTCAACGGCGGCACGACGTTCAAAGAGTCGTCGGCCGCCTACGTGCCGCTCACGCTGACCGCCCTCTCGTGTCCAAGCGCCACGGCCTGCATCGCGGCGGGCGGTGACACCGTCGCCCGCATCACCGTCGTCCCCCCCAAACCCCGACCGACACCGCACCGTTCACACGGCGCCACCCGCGCGTAAGAGCCCGGCGGCGAGAACTCAGTTCCGCATCGCGGCGAGCATCAACCCCGGAATCTTCGCGGCCGACGGCTCGGCCTCGAAGGCCACGAAGCGGCGCATGACGTCGTAGGACGACGGCGCAGTGGCGAACCAGGGCGGCTTGGGCCGGGAGCGGAACGGTCCGCGCACGACCGACTTCTGCGGCCGGTCGAACATCGCCGCGTTGCCCACGACGCCGGTCCCCGACTGGATGTCGGTGCGCGGGTGACCCGGGTAGGCGCCCCACGTGGTCGACCCCATGGCGAACGACAGCCCGTGCCAGACGTTGACGCCGATGGAGCCGTACCGCAGGTCAGCGACGGCGCGCTCCAAGGCATCGGCGACCGAAGGTTCCTTGAGTGACGACGGCGCCACGAGGATCGTCGCCCCGAGGGTGCCCCAGACGACGTCGTTGCAGAAGTCGGTGGCGGCATCGAGGAAGCCCGCCGCGTCCGGGGCCGGCAAGGCGGTCTCGGCCACCTCCCCGAAGAAGGACTCGACGTTGAAGGCGATGTCGTCAGTGCGACCGGGCGGCACGTCGCCGATGAAGGTCCAGGGCAGCGCGTCGGCCGGTCCGCGGCCGAGCGACTCGGCCTCGGGGTGCGCGCTCACGAAGGCCTCGCGGCGCTGGGACGCGCCGGGGTAGTAGGCGCGGCGCGTGCGGATGCCCGCCAGCGTCTGGGTCAGCGCGCCGATGAACGCGTCGCGCTGGGGCCAGCCGTCGTGGGTGACGACGACGCGCGCCGAGATGCAGTTGAACCCTGCGTTGTTCACCAACATCGTCGCGATGTGCTCGGCCTGGTAACGCAGTTCGGGGATGGACCACTTGCCCGGGACGACGATGATGGGCGAGACGTTGCCGAGCTCGGCGGTGACCGGCTTGTCCAGCACGGGCTCGTCGGCCGCCTTGCGCCGGGCACCGTCGGGCCCGGTGCCGAACACGACAGCGTCGTACGTTTTGTCCGAGCCCGTGATGTGCACCTCGTCGATGCGCGGGTGCGCCGTCAGGTACTCGCCCACCGCGGCGCCCCCGTCGACGATGCGCAGCACGCCGGCGTCGAGCAGCGGCTCGAGCGCACGGCTCCAGTGCGGCACGAGGTAGTCGTTGACCGGGTTGGCCTTCATCACGACGACCTTGCCCTCGACGAAGAGCTTGGACAGGACATCGCGCGGGCCCAGGGAGGCCACGTTGCCCGCGGCCAGCACCAGCGCCGTGCCGACGTGTGCGGTGCCGGCGGCATAGGCGGGGGCCTGGCCGGCGACGAGGGATTCGGGGGTGACGCCGGGCTGCATCCAGACCTCGGCGGTCGTCTGGGGGAACGTGATCCGGTCGAAGGCGCTCGCCGGGAAGACCTGGACCCGCAGCCGGCCGTCGGCCGCCTCGCGCACCGGCCCGGCGAACGAGGGCTTCCCGTCCTTGGCGATGTCGCGCAGCGAGTCACGAAACAGGCGCGCCATGCGCACGAAGGTGCCGATGCCGGCGAAGAGCTCCTCGCCCGCCTCGGTCGAGCCCGGCTCGAGGCCCTTGGCCGCGCACGCCGCGGCCACCCAGTCGTCTTGCGCCTCCATGGTGGCGTCGATCACGTCTTGGAGCAGCTTCGCCCGGGCGGCGGCGTCGGTCTTGGCCCAGCCGGTCGCGTGGTCAGCGACGAGGTTGACGGCCGCATCGAAGGCGACGGTGTCGAGCGCCCCCGCCGTCGTCGCCGTGGCATTCCCCGCCGTGACGGATCCCGCCCGGTCGGGTTGCTGCGCAGTCGGGGCAACCGCCCCGCGGCTCGCAATGGTCATTGATCGTCCTCCCCGGCGCGCACGTTGTTGCTCGCCGCCGCCGAGTTCGGGGCTGCCCGCGTCACCGCGTCCCAGCGTAACCAGGGGCCCAGCGTCCTGGTCCGGGCCCCAAAGGCCGAGGTTAGAGCCCTGGCCGATCGGGCATTGCTTTATGAAGGTCGGCTGAGGATCTGGGGTGGCTTCGACCTGAGACGGGAATCGACAGGGGAGGAAACTGAGCATGACGACGCGCCGGAGTTCGCACGGATCTCGGACCCGACGGCGAGCGGGGCTCGCCTCCAGGGCGACGCTGGCCGGCGTCGCCACGTTGTTGTGCGGGGTCTTCGGCCTCGGCGTCGTGGCCCTCTCGAGTGGCCCCTCGGGCGCGGCGACATCGGCCACCCTGTTCGTCGACAACGTGGCCGGCACCAAGAGCACGGGTTGCTCCGGTGCCGGTGCCAACGCGTGCAAGACGATCCAGGAGGGCGTGACCGCCGCCGAATTGCTCACGGGCACCGCCGTCACGCTCGACGTCGCCGGCTCGGCGACGGCCTACGACGAGATGGTCATGATCAACGTCACCTCGGGGTCTGGGGACTCGCTCGACATCGAGGGCACCGGCTCGACGCTGCCGACCCTCAACGACGGGGGAACGGGAAGCAATTTCACCATCCCCTCCACTAGCGCCGGCGCCGTCACCATCGACAACATGACGATCAGCGGCGGTGACGCCTCGACCGGCGCGCTGTCGGGCGGCGCCATCTTCGACATCGGGACCGGGACGCTCTCGGTCGGCAACGACACCTTCTCGGACAACCAGGCCGGAACCACTGGGATCTCCAACGGCGCGGCGATCGACGCGGCCGACGGGTGTCACGGCGGCACCAGCGGCACCTTGATCGTGACCAACTCCACGTTCGTCGGGAACTCAGGCGGTGGGGACGGCGGCGCCATCGATGCCCAGGACTTTTGCGGCACCCGTCCCTCTGGCACCTTGACCGTGACCGACAGCACCTTCCAGTCCAATACGTCGGACTTCGGTGGAGGCATCGCGGCCTGGAACGACGGCAGCACCGTGACGAACAGCACGTTCGTCTCGAACTCAACCTCCTCGAGTGAGGGTGGCGCGTTCGGTGGTGAGGGTGTGGCCTTCGTCGACGACACCCTGACGGGGAACAGCAACGAGACGATTTTCACCGATTCGGGCGTCTCCGTCGCCAACTCGATCCTCCACGACGCGCCCGCCGCGGAATGTAACGCGGCGGTGACCGATGGCGGGCACAACGTGTCCGACGACTCCTCATGCGGCCTCGGCGGGACCAGCGTCTCGAACTCGACCACCATCGGCACGCTCACGCTCGCGGCCAACGGCTCGAGCGGCCCGCAGACGGCCGCGATCACCCGGTCGAGCTCGGCCTTCGGGATCGTGCCGCTCAGCGCCTGCACCGTGAACACGGACGAGCGCGGCCAACCACGTCCCGGGGTCGGCTTCACTGCGTGCGACGCCGGCGCCTACGAGACACAGATGTCGACCGGCTACGACCTGGCCGGCTCCGACGGCGGCGTGTTCGTCTTCCCGGTGGGTCAGCCGTTCGGCTTCTTCGGCTCGCTGCCCGGCCTCGGAATCAAGGTCAGCAATGTCGTGGGCCTGGTGCCGACGAACAACTTCCACGGCTATGACCTGGCCGGCTCCGACGGCGGCGTCTTCGTCTTCCCGGTGGGGTTGCCCACCGGTTTCTACGGCTCGCTGCCCGGTCTCGGGGTCAAGGTCAGCAACATCGCCGGCCTGGTGGCGACGAACAACAATCAGGGCTACAACCTCGTCGGCTCCGACGGAGGCGTCTTCGTCTTCCCGACCGGCCAGTCCGCCGGGTTCTACGGCTCCCTGCCCGGGCTCGGGGTGCACACCAACGACATCGTGGGCATCGTGGAACAGCCCGACGGCCTCGGCTATCTACTGGTCGGGCGCGACGGCGGGGTATTCGCTTTCGGCAGCGGGCACTACTACGGCTCGCTGCCCGGATCGGGCATCTCGGTGAACAACATCGTGGGCATTGCCCCGACCTTCGACGGCAAGGGGTACTACCTGGTCGGATCCAACGGTGCGGTCTACCCGTTCGGCGACGCCGTCGACCACGGCTCGCTCCCGGCCTTGGGCGTCTCGGTCAACAACATCGTGGGCATCGTGCCCACGGCCGACCGGGGCGGGTATTGGCTGATCGGCTCCGACGGCGGCGTGTTCGCGTTCGGCGACGCCGGCTTCATCGGATCGCTGCCCGGCCTCGGCGTGAAGGTCTCCAACGTCGTCGGGGCCGTTCCGACGCTCTTCTGACCCCGCCGCAATCCAACCTGTGTCCGTGCGTGCGCAGGTTGGATTGCTTTAGGGATTTGTAAGGGTTCGCCCGAAACGGTTGACCCGCGGGCCGGTGCTGCCAATAGTGCACCCATGCGAGCGCGTCCTCAGGTGCTTCCCACCGGGCGGTACCGCCGGACCCGGCGGCGGCGGGCCCTTGTCGGCGCCTCCTTCGGGGTCGCCATCCTCGCCCTGACGCTCAGCGCATGCAGCTCCTCACCGTCGACACCAGCGCAGAGCGAGCGGGTTCCCGGCGGGCCATCGGGCCACTACGTCGTGGCGTCGGGAATCCACAAAATCAAACACGTCATCGTCATCGAGCAGGAGAACCGGTCCTTCGACAGCTACTTCGGCACCTACCCCGGCGCCGACGGCATCCCCATGCAGAACGGGACGCCGACGGTGTGCGTGCCGAATCCGACCGGCGGGTGCACCGCGCCCTACCACGACACGGCCGATGTCAACGGGGGCGGGCCGCACAACGTCCGCAACGCGGCGGCGGACGTGAACAACGGGGCCATGGACGGGTTCATCAAATCTGCGGCGAACGCCAAGAAGGGGTGCCTCAACCCGACCGACCCTGCCTGCACCAACTCCTCCACGCCCGACGTCATGGGGTATCACACCGCCGCCGAGATCCCGAACTACTGGACCTACGCGCAGGACTTCGCGCTCGATGACCACATGTTCGAACCGGTGCACTCGTGGTCGCTCCCCGACCACCTGTACCTGGTGTCGGGCTGGTCGGCCATCTGCTCGAACCCCAGCCCCTCGAGCTGCCAGAACGAGATCCAGGGTCCCTACACACCGGCGCAGATGCAGAGCTACGTCGACCAGGCCCTCCAGACGGGCACGGCCGACGTCACCGACGCGTGGACCGACCTGACCTGGCTGCTCTACAACCACCACGTCCCATGGGCCTACTACGTGCAGACCGGTGACCAACCCGACTGCGAGAACGACGGCGCCGAGACGTGCGCGCCGGTGAAGCAGAACTACCTGACGCCCGGCATCTGGAACCCGCTGCCCATCTTCGAGGACGTGCAGAAGGACCACCAGCTGCGCAACATCGAGCCGCTCGACAACTACTTCGCCGCCGCCAAGAAGGGCACGCTGCCGGCCGTCTCGTGGGTGACGCCGTCCCAGGCGGACAGCGAGCACCCGCCGGCGAGCGTCCACCAGGGGCAGGCCTACGTCACCGCCATCATCAACGCCGCCATGAAGAGCCCCGACTGGGACTCGACGGCCATCTTTTTGCAGTGGGACGACTGGGGCGGTTTCTACGACAACGTCGTGCCGCCGACGGTCGACATCAACGGCTACGGACTGCGCGTGCCGGCCCTGGTGATCTCGCCCTACGCCAAGCAGGGCTACATCGATCACCAGACGCTTAGCAGCGACGCGTATCTCAAGTTCATCGAGGACGACTTCCTCGGCGGCTCGCGCCTCAACCCGAAGACCGACGGCCGACCCGACCCGCGCCCCGACGTGCGCGAGAACCTGAAAATTCTCGGGAACATGGTCAACGACTTCAACTTCGATCAATCGCCAAGTCCGCCTGTGGGGCTCCCGACGAACCCGCCCACGGACTCGCCGTCCGTCCCGGCATACTTCACGGGCGCAGGGCCCTGCGACGGGTGCACGGCGACGCCACCGTCGACCTCGGGCGGGTAACCGCCGGCGAGGCTACGAGACCTTCGGGAGCACTTCCTTGGCAATGAGCTCCACGTGCTCGAGGTCGTCGAGGTCGAGCACCTGCAGATAGATGGTCTCGGCCCCGATGCCACCGAAGGCCTGCAGCCGCGCCACCACCTCGTCGGGCGTCCCGGCGGCACCGTTGGCGCGCAGCTCATCGGGCTTGCGCCCGATCTTGGCCGCCCGCCGGGTGACCTCGGCCTCGTCGGCGCCGCAGCACACGACCTGGGCGGCCGAGAGGCGGATCGTCTTCGGGTCGCGGCCCTTTTGCTCACAGGCGGCCCGCACCCGGGCGAACTGCGCCTCGGTATCGGCCAGCGACGAGAACGGGAGGTTGAACTCGGCCGCGTAGGTGGCGGCGAGCCGCGGGGTGCGCGTGGGCCCGCCCCCGCCGACGATGAGAGGCGGATGGGGTTGCTGCGCCGGCTTGGGCAGCGCAGGGCTGTCCTTGATCGTGGAGTACCGACCCTCGAAGTCGAACTTCTTGCCCACCGGGGTGGTCCACAAGCCGGTGAGGATGGCGTACTGCTCCTCGAGGCGCGCAAAGCGTTCGCCCAAGGGCGGAAACGGGACGCCGTAGGCCTCGTGCTCGGCGTCGAACCAGCCGGCACCGAGGCCGAGCTCAACGCGACCGCCGCTCATGGCGTCGACCTGGGCGACCTGGACGGCGAGCAGACCCGGCAACCGGAACGTGGCGGAGGTCACGAGCGTTCCCAACCGGATGCGCTCTGTCTCGCGGGCCAGGCCGGCCAGCGTCACCCAGGCATCCGTCGGCCCGGGCAAGCCGTCGCCGCCCATGGCGAGGAAGTGGTCGGAGCGGAACAGGGCGTCGAAGCCGAGGGCCTCGCTCTCCTGTGCCATGCGCACCTGTTGCTCGTAGGTGGCGCCCTGCTGCGGCTCGATGAAGATGCGGAGCTTCATGGCGCCCAACCTATCCGGAGGACTCCGGTCGCGGCCTGGCCGCGCCGGCGTGACGACAAGGCGGGCAGACTGCTCTACATGGACATCGGCGTGATCTTCCCCCAGACCGAAGTTGGCTACGACCCGGGGGCGGTGCGTGCCATCGGTCAGGCCGCTTCCGACCTCGGCTACTCCCATTTGGCCGCGTACGACCACGTGTTGGGCGGCGACACCGCGGTGCTCGGCAACCTCGGTGGGCCCTACACCATCGACAGCCCGTTCCGCGAGCCGCTGACGATGTTCTCCTACCTGGCCGGCTTCACGAACCTCGCGTTCGCGACGTCAATCCTCATCGGGCCGCAGCGCCAGACGGCGCTGTTGGCAAAGCAGGCGGCCGAGGTCGACCTTCTCAGCGGCGGGCGCTTTCGCCTCGGGCTCGGCGTCGGCTGGAACAAGCTCGAGTACGACGCGCTTGGCATGCCCTTCGACAAGCGCGGTGCGCTGCTGGAAGAGCAGGTGGCAGTGCTCCGCGCTTTGTGGACCGACAAGAGCGTGACGTTCGACGGACAGTTCCACCACATCAACCACTCCGGGCTGGCGCCGCTGCCGATTCAGCGCCCCATTCCGATCTGGATCGGCGCTTTCCAACCGGCGGCCCTGCGGCGGGTCGGGCGCATCGCCGATGGGTGGTTCCCGATGGCGCGGCCACGGGGCGGGCTCGAGGAGGCGCTCGCGATCATCCATGAAGAAGCGACCACTGTGGGGCGTGACCTCTCCAACTTCGAGTTCGAGGGCCGACTGGAGTACTCCGTGCGCGACCACGACAAGCTCGTAGAGCACGCGCGCCGCTGGCGCGAGGCCGGCGCCACCCACCTCTCCGTCAACACGATGCACTCAGAGCTGCGCGATGCCGACGCGCACATCGCCGCCCTCGAGGAGATGGCCTCGGTCCTGTCGTAGTCCGGCCGGCGGAGCCTCCGTGCCAACATGAGTCGATGACGGGCGAGCGGACGCCAGAACCGACGCCCGACGCAGGTCCCGACGTTCCCCTCAGCACCATCGCACGCGAATGGGGCCGCATCGGTTGCATCGGCTTCGGTGGACCACCGACGCACATCGCAATGCTGCGACGGCTCACCGTCGAGCGCGAGGAGTGGATCGACGAGGTCGAATTCGAAGACGCCATCGCGGCGACGAACCTCCTACCCGGACCGGCGTCCACCCAGCTCGCGATCTTCTGCGCGTGGCGCCTGCGCGGCGCCCGCGGCGCGCTGATCGGCGGGGCGAGCTTCATCTTCCCTGGCCTCGCCCTGATCATCGTGCTGGCCACGATCTTCCTGGCTTCGAACCCACCGACCTGGATCAAGGGAGCCGCGTTGGGGGCCGGCGCGGCCGTGGCCGTCGTCGCGCTCAACGCGGCGCTCGGGTTGGTCCCGGCGAGCTGGCGCCGCGCCGGGGACCTCAAGGCCCGCCAGGTGCGCTGGGTGGTCTATGGCGTGGCGGGCGGCGTGGCCGCCGCGACCGTCGGCACATATCTCGTTCTCGCTCTCCTGGGATGCGGGCTGGTGGAGCTCACCGTCTCGGGTGACATGCGCTGGCCCAAGGGTGCCCATGGATTCGCCGTGTCGCCGCTCGGTCTGGTGGCGACGGGCGGTCTGGGCGCGCTGGCCTGGGTGGCCTTGAAGGTGGGCGCGCTCTCGTTCGGTGGCGGGTTCGTCATCATCCCCCTGATGCAGGCCGATGCGGTGCACCACTACCACTGGATGACGAACACGCAGTTTCTCAACGGCGTGGCACTGGGCCAGATCACCCCGGGGCCGGTCGTGCAGACCGTCTCGGTGGTCGGTTACGCCGCGGCCGGTGTCGGCGGCGCGCTGTTGGCCGCGCTCATCGCCTTCACACCGTCGTTCGTCTTCATCCTCGCCGGGGCGCGGCACTTCGGGGCACTCCGGACAAACCGAGTCGCGCAGTCGTTCCTCGGTGGCGCGGGACCCGCCGCCATCGGCGCCATCGCCGGCGCGGCGATTCCCCTGGCGTTGGCGATCGCGCACGTGTGGCAGGTGTTCGTCCTCGCCGGTGCCCTGCTGCTCATCGTCGGACTTCGCCGCAGCGTCGTGCTCGTCCTGGTCGGCGCCGGGTTTGTCGGCGCCGTCGGCGCCGCCCTCGGGCTGCCGGTCGGGGGCTGAGCCAAGCCGACCCGAATTGGCGCGACCGTCAGCCGCGACAGGGCGAGGTGCTCCCCTTGGCTTTGAGGGAGATGATGGCCGTCCCCCCGGAAGGGGCGTTCACGCGGGGCGCCGTGATCCGCACCGGCGCGCCGAGGTCGGAGAAGGTGAGCGTCGCGACCGTGGTCGATGGGCCGATGGTGAACGTGTGCGAACCCCCCGGAGCGTTCGGCTCACCCTGGACCGTCTCGCCCTGATTGGACTGCACAGCCCGCGACCGCAACAGCCGCCCCTGCCGGTCCACCCACACGATCGTCGGCGCAAACCGGTGCACGAGCAAGGTCCGGCCGTGTGCGCCACAGACATAGAGGGGTTCGTCGGTTATTTGGTACTTCGTGGCGGAGGCGCCGTTCACCACGCCAGAACCGAGACTTCTCACCGCAGCGACCGGCGTGAGGTTCGCCAATCCCGACACGGCGTCCTCGGCGCCGGTTGCGGCGTCCAAGCCGAACGCCTGGTGCTCCTGGCGCGGGAAGTGGGACCTCATCCATCCCGTGAACGAAGGAGGCGAGGTCAGGTGGCGGTACACCGTTTGGCCGATGGCGATGGTCTCCTGGCCGAAAATCTCTTCGCCCAATCGGGTCGCACCGCCATTCGTGGACTCCAACTGGGCCTGGCGATACAGCTCCGTCACCCGAAAGTTGCCGTTGGCGAAATCGACGACTCCGGTGCCGGCGTCGGCCGCGCGCTGAGAAGGATTCGGGCTCGTCGTGACGGATGAGAACTGAAGGTGGGCCGTCCCCGCAGCCACGGTGGCGTCCAGCACGTCGTCGACCCATTGCGCCGGTGTCACCCCCGGGGACTGGGCCTGGCCCACGGCCGCGCCGGCGGCGACGCCCACCCCGAGGAGGCCGAGGAGGGCCCAGGGGAGGAATCGCCGCACGGGTGCATTGTGCCGTCGCGGCGTGGTCGGTGCGGCATCGGGCCGCCGCCTGCGCTAGGAGCCGGAGAAGGCGGCGGTCAGCCCTTCGTGCCAGTCCGGGTAGCGCGGCGACCAACCGAGTTCGGTGCGGGCCCGCTGGCTGGAGACCGCAGGCTGGTCGCAGAGCAGATAGGCCAGGAACTTCCCGGCGCCGACGCGCACCACGGACTCGGGGACGCGGCGCGGCGGCTTGACCCCCAGGAGGCCGGCGACGAAGGGCAACCACTCCGACGCCGGCGCCGGCACCTCGTCGGCCACGTTGAAGATCCCGGTCGGGCCCTCGAGCGCCGCCACCGTGGCGGCGGCCGCGTCTTCGATGTGCACCAGCCCGAAGATCCCGGCGCCGCGGCCGGGCAGCGGCATCATGCGCCGCTTGAGCAACGTCGGGTACAGGCCGCCCGGGGCGAAGTAGGTGCCGGGTCCGTAGAACGAGCCGTAACGGAGGACGACGCTCTCGAGCTCGGGGTCGCCCAGCGTGTTCGATTCGAGCGCGGCGACCGAACCGGTCAGGAGGCCGATCTGCCCCTTGGCGTCGGTCCACAAAGGATCGGCCTCAGTGCGCACGCCCGGGCCCGGTCGGTAGGCGAACGCGATGCTCTGCGCGACGATGCGCCGGGCGCCCGCGGTACGGGCCGCTCGGACCAGGGTCCCCGAAACCTCTCGGCGCAGGCGGCTGGTCAGGTCGAAGCCGCGTTTGACCGCCAGCGGGTTGACCGACTGGGTCAGGCTCGTCAGCTGGTTGACGACGACGTCGGGCTTGAACGTCTGCACGGCGCGCATGAGGGTGTCGGTGTCGAACACGTCGCCGACCGCCGGGAGGATGCCCGGCACACCCAGGGCGGCCACCCGCTCCTCGCGGCGGGAGTACACCGCGATGTCATGGCCAGCGGCGGCGAGCGCCGCGACCAGGGGGCGCCCGATGGCCCCGGTTCCGCCCGCAATGAACACCCGCATTGCAAAAGGCTATCGCCGCTGGTGCAGGCAGCACCAGGGGGTGAGGGTGGGAAGCCCCGGGCTAGGGCAGGATGTCGGGGTGAGCGACCAGAGCGGCTATCCCGGCGCGCCACCGGGGTGGTATCCCGATCCGGGGGGCGGTGCCGGGCAGCGCTGGTGGGACGGCTACGCCTGGACCGAGGCGGTCGTGGTGCCGCAGCCGCCACCCCCGCCGTGGACGACCGCATCGGAACGTCTGCACACGTACAACGCGTCGGCACTCGTGACCGGCGAATTGGGGATCGCCCCGCTGGCGCGCTTCTCGCTCGGGTTGCCGGCCGTCACCGGGCTGCTCGCCCTGCTGGTGATCCGCACGCAGTCGTCGCAGATGCTCCAGCTCGGCCGCGACTTCAAGATCGCGTACGACGCCGCCGCGCGCGGCCTCCCGTCGCCGCAGTTCGCCAACGAGTCCTTCAGCCCGTGGTTCCTCATCTTGGGACTCGTCGCCGCGGCGGGACTGGTGGTGACGCTCATCTGGCAGCACCGCGCCGCGGCGGCCGCCCGCGCTCTCGGGTTCCCGACGACGTACTCGCCGGCGTGGGGCGTGGCTTCGTGGTTCGTGCCGGTCGTGAACTACTGGTTCCCGTACCAGGCGATCCGGGACTGTCTGGCCCCCGAGGACCCCCACCGGGGATTGGTCCTGCAATGGTGGCTGGCCGCCACGGTGGGCGGCTCACTCGGTTTGGCGGCATTCATCGCCGGTTTCTTCTCATCTGGGGTCTCGGTGGCATTGTCGATCCCCGCCGCGGTCGCCTACGTCGCGGTGCTGGCCTACGCGCCGCGCGTGGTCGCCGCGATCACGGTTGCGCACCGCACGGCGCTCGAGCAGCAGCCCGGCGGGCCCGGCGGGGGCGTCGCGCTTGGCGGTCGCTGACATTGAACTGGGGAGTTAATGGGATGGACGCAAAGATGCCCAAGTCGTAGCAAACTGTTCACCCTGAGATAGCGCGCTTGTTGCCAGGCGTTCACTTGGCCTCGCTACGTTCCAGGTAGTGGCAGACAGAGAAACAACCGAGGCGCGTCACGTTCCCGTGACGACGCAGGCTCGACCGGTTCTCGACGAGACTCTCTTGTCGCTCGATCCCGATGCGGCGCGGCCCGAGCACGTGATGGAGTCGGTCAAGCTTGGTCTCGGCTTCTCCGGCCGGCTGGTGCTGTCGGACATCAACATCTCGCTCAAGCGGGGCTCGATCACGGCGTTGATCGGGCCGACAGGGTCGGGCAAGTCCACTTTTTTGCGCACGCTCAACCGGATGAACGACCGAGTTCCCGGCTTCGCCCGCGAGGGCGACGTGACCTATGACGACACGAGCCTCTGGGCACCGAGCGTCGATCTGCTGACGCTGCGTCGGCGTGTCGGCATGCTGTTCCAGCGGCCCAACCCGTTCCCGATGTCGATCAAGGACAACGTCGTCGCCGGCGTGAAGGCGCACCGCATCGCCAAGGGCAAGCAGCTCGACGTCGTGTGCGAGCGGCGGCTGACCGAGGTCGGGCTGTGGGACATGGTCAAGGACCGCCTGAATGACTCGCCCTTCCGCCTCTCTGGTGGCCAGCAGCAGTTGCTCTGCCTCGCCCGGGCCCTTGCCGTGGGTCCCGAGGTGCTACTCCTGGACGAGCCGACCTCGGCGCTCGACCCGGTGACGACGGAGTCGATCGAATCGCTGATCAAAACGCTGACGCCGGCGCTCAGCCTCATCGTGGTGACGCACAACCTCGGGCAGGCCATGCGCATCTCGGACCAGACGATGTTCTTCTACCAGGGCGCACTGGTCGAACACGGGCCGACGGACGACCTCTTCAACCGGCCGTCGCATGCCGACACCGAGCGCTACGTGACGGGGCGGATGGGATAGGGCCCGATCCTCAAGCCGAGGGATCGGGCGAAAGGCGACATCAAGGAGACGCCAGTGCCTCTGACGGCGACCGCCTCCGAACCATCGGATGCATCGATCAACCAAGAGCGACACCTAAGTAACCACCTCACAAGGAGAGAACCTGTGACCAAATTGATGGGAACGACACGATTGACGCGAGGTGTGATCGCCGGAGTCGCGGCGTGCCTCGCGCTGAGCTCGGTCGTCCTCAGCAGGGCCGCATCGGCAAGCACGCCCAAGCTCCCCAGCGGCGGCGTCGAGACGCCTTCGGGCAGCACGCTGACTGAGACGGGCAGCACGCTGCTCTACCCGCTCTTCAATCTGTGGGCGGGCGGCTACAACGAGAAGTTCTCCAGCGTCCAGGTGCAGACGGCCGGGACGGGCTCGGGCACCGGCATCTCGGACGCCGAGAACGGCACGGTCGAGATCGGCGCCTCCGACGCCTACCTCGCGCCGAGCGTGGTGACGAGCAACCCCGACCTGAAGAACATCCCGCT
>DASZLL010000139.1:0-4948 GCA_035552395.1 Acidimicrobiales bacterium | reverse complement strand
GCTCGCGCTGAACGTCTCTACGGACTCGGCCAAGTTGCCCGCGGACCTCTCCGATCGGTTCGTCGCGGAGATCGAGGCGCGGACGGGCGCGCGCCTCGAGCAGACGACGTCGTACCGGCCGGCCTGAGGTGGCGGCCGATCACCTCCGGCCGCGCCTAGACGAGGCCCGAGGCCACCAGTGCGCCACTCGGCACCACGGATCCACCTGACGGCTCGACGGTGATGCGCAGCTGTGAGGACGCGGCCGAGCCGGCGAGGGTGAAGACCGAGCCCGACGGGGACTGGCCCAAGAGGCCCAGCGAGATGGGCTGGCCGTTGACGACGCCCCAAAGCTGGTACGTCTCGGACCGCCCGAGCGCGGGGAGCTTGGACGAAACGAGGTAGCCCCGCCCGCCGGCGAGGACGAACTGCGCGACCGCCCGTGCGCTGCCGTTGCCGAGGTTGATGACCTTGTGTCCGGGCGTCTCGAGCGCGGCGACCACGCCGCTTGCCGGTGCGGCCGGCGCCGCCTGGACGGGCGCGGGGGTGTGGCCGGCGTTGAGCAGACCAAACGCGAGGAGCGCGGCAGCGGCGGCCGCGGCGGCCGCGGCTCCCAGGATCGATCCGACGACACCGAAGCGAGCCCGACTCGACAGGTGTCGCTGCCGCGGGCGTGCGGCGTCGGTGCCGTTGACCGCGTCGTGGAACAGCCGGGGCATGGGGGAGGGCTCCTCGTTGGAGTCGGGGAGGCGACTGACGATGCTGAGCCAGAGGCCCTCGGGCAGCGGGGCCGCCGAGTTGCCGAGGGCCGCGGCGACGTCGCGATACGCATCGAGCTCGCCCCGACAGCGCGGGCATCTCTCGAGATGCGCCTCGATGTCCGCGCACTCGGCACTGACGACGGCGTCCAGCGCGTACGTGGCAAGCAGCTCGCTGATCTCTTCGTGGATCATGATGCGTCAACTCCTTGGACCCCGGCCTCCACCAACGCGGCACGCATGCGCCGCATGCCGTTGCGGATCCTGCTCTTGACCGTCCCCTCGGGCTGACGCAGCAGCTGGGCGACCTCGACGTAGGTGTAACCCTCGAAATAGGCCAGCTCGATCACTTGGCGCTCCTCCTTCGGGAGTTCGTTCATGGCACTGGCGACCTGATCGGCGAGGGAGAGATCCCAGACCTCGTGTTGGAGGTCGTAGGCCGCCGTGGCGGTGCGGTCGACGTCCGAGTTCTCGCGGCGGCGACGCGAGCTGAGCGATCGAACCGAGTCGACCGACCGGGCGTGGGACTGTGCGAGCAGATAGGAACGCAACGAGCCTCGCGACGCATCGAAGCGGTCCGGCTGGTTCCAGAGGCGCAGGAAGATCTCCTGCGTCACGTCCTCCGCCTCGGTCGCGTTGCTCAACACCCTCTTGGCCAGGCCGAAGACGGCTCCCCCGTGACGCCGATAGACCTCGGCGAGGGCGGCCTCGCTATAGCGGGCAATGGCGGTGACCAGTTGGGCGTCGCTGGCCTCACCGCTGTCGTGCATACACGTCCTCTTCGGAGCCGCTGGCCCGGGCGGATGTCACAGAGCAGGGTGGGGCCTTTGTGCATCCACGCCCGGGCTCTGAAGCGAATACGGGGTGTGACGAAGACCACCATTGATTCGTACAAGTCCCGGGCGGGGCGACTCGACCTCGAGGGCATCGACTTCGACCACTTCAAGGACGAGCCCCTCCCGACCGAGGCGCTACGGGCGCTGCGCTACATGCACGACGTAGAGCACCACACCGTGTGTTACCTCCGCGATCTCTTGCTCACGCCGGCCCACCAGGATCCCGAGATCACCTCCTTCCTCTCGTGTTGGGTGTTCGAGGAGATGTGGCACGGCGAGGCCATCGGACAAGTCCTCGAGGCCCACGGTGAAGTGGCAGGGGCACCGCGGATCGCCGAACTGCGGCGCGGTCGTCGCCGCCAGGAGACCGTCTCCATGTTCAGCACGATCGGCTCGGCGGCCTTGGCCGGGCGCGCGTTCGTCGCCGTGCACATGGCGTGGGGCGCCATCAACGAATGGACCACCCAGGCCGGCTACAGCCGCCTGGCCGAGACGGCTGGTCATCCGACGCTGCGTGAACTCTTGAAGCGAATCATGAAGCAAGAGGGCGGGCACATCGACTTCTACAAGTCGGAAGCGACGAGGCGGCTGGCCGAGAGCCCGAAGGCGCAGCGGCTGACCCGCTTCGCGCTCAAACATCTCTGGCGGCCCGTTGGTTCTGGCGTCATGCCCAAAGAAGAGGTCGGCTTTCTGGTGGCGCACCTCTTCGAGGGCGACGCCGGGCGCGCGATGGCGGCGCGCATCGATCGCCGGGTCGACCGCCTCCCGGGTCAGGCCGATCTGCATCTCCTCGACTCGGCGGTGACAAAGCTGTCGCGCCGAGAGATCGCCGCATAACTCGCTGCGTTTGTGACATCCGGAAACCGACCCGGTTCCGAACGCTTCACAATCCATCGAATCAGGAGGTCACATGACGGCAGATCCGAGAGCGCTCACAGAGTTGCTCGACGAATCACAAGACCTACAGGCGGACGCCCTGCGGCCCACGCACGCCGCGCTCGACGAGTTGGTCGAGTCGAGCCATGGCTCCGGCGAACAAGACCATGCGGCGAACCTTGCCTTCCACCAAGAGCACCAGCGTTCGGTGCGCGCGAGCCTCGGTGGCGCCACCATCCTCGGCGCAGCCGGTGGTGCTGGGCTCGTCGGCCTGCTCGCTTCGGCCGCGTCGGCCAGCAACTCGAGTGACGTGCAGATCCTCCAGACGGCGGCGTCACTCGAGAACCTGGCCGTGGCCACGTACAAGACGGCACTGACGCTCCCCTACATCGGTGGCTCGGCCGCCAACCCGGTCGTGACCAAGTTCGCCCAGGTGACCATGGGCCAGCACACCCAGCACGCCGACGCCTTCAACGCCGCGATCAGGCACCTGGGCGGGAAGGCCCAGAAAAAGCCGGATCCGGCTTTCGTCCCGGTGGTCAACAAGGCCGTCGCCAGTTTGAGCGGCGCGACCGCCGCCCAGGGTGCGCTCGGCGTCGTGGGCCTGGCCCTCGAGCTCGAGAACATCGCGGCGGAGACGTACGTGAAGGACACGACGCTGGCGAAGTCGACGACCAACAAGGCGCTGTTCGCGTCCATCATGGGGATCGAGGCGCAGCACGTCAGCGTGCTCCTGGCCGTGCAGGCCCTTCTCATGGCGGGCGCACCCCAGTTGATCTCCTTGTCGCCCGGCACGGCAGCCGCCCTGCCGGCAGCAGCCGGATCCGTCGGCTTCCCCAATCCGTTCTACAAAACCAACATGGCCGCCCCGGCCAAGCAAGGAGCCGTCAAGTGAGCAAGCGACGCAAGGACACCTTCGGGGGCTCGCAGACCGAGCTCCTCGCGATGACCAAGGAGCTCGATGAGCTCCACCACGACGTGGGCAGGCCGGCCATGGGCGAGGGCATCTCGAACATGATCGACGGCATGCGAGGGGGTGCGGGCTCGACGAGCCGGCGCACCTTCCTCCTGGGTGCGGGTGCCGCCGCGGGTGGCGCGGCCATGCTGGCCGTCGGTGGGACTCCCGCGCTGGCCGGCGCGTCGACGCGTTCGCTGTCGTCTCTCGGCGCCACTCGGGCGGCGGCGTTCCCGCCGGCCGGGCTCACCGGTGATCTCGCCGTCGCCGCGGTCGCAGCGAGCCTCGAGAACCTGGCGGTCTTCGCCTACTCGGCCGGCCTTGCTGCGGCCACGGCGGGCAAGCTCGGCGCGGTGCCGCCCGCGGTCGCCGCCTTTGCCACGACGGTCAAGGGTCAACACCAGCAGCACGCCGACGCGTGGAACGGTGTGCTGAAGGCGCACGGGAAAGCACCGGTCACGGTGACAAACCCCAAGCTGACGCCCACCGTCCAGGCCGACTTCGCCAAGGTGACGGACATCGCCGGTTTGGCCCAGTTGGCCATCACGCTCGAGACGATTGCGGCGCAGACCTACCAGGCGGAGACGTCGATGTTGAAGTCCAAGGCGGCCATCGGGCTCTCCTCGTCGATTCAGCCCGTGGAGATGCAGCACATCGCCATCCTGTACTACGTGCTCGGGATGTACCCCGGGGCCCAGACGTCTTCGGGTACCCCCCTGGCGTTCAACCCGACCTCGCAGGCGGTCTAGGGCGCATGCACAAGCGGATGAGAAGCGGGGCGGTCGTCCTGGTGTTGGCGGGCGCCCCGCTCCTTGCCGCCTGCGGCGGGGGGAGTGCGCATCCCTCGGCCTCGAGCGCCGCAGCGGTCTCGAGCGGTCGCATCACGATCTCGAACTTCATGTACTCGCCCATGACCGACGACGTGGCTCCGGGAGCCACCATCTCGGTGGTCAACGCCGACGCGGTCGCGCACACGCTGAGCGCGATGGATAGGGGTCAGTTCAACACGGGCGACATCGCGGCGCACCAGACGAAGACGTCCAAGGCGCCCACCACGCCGGGCACCTACCGCTACATCTGCAACATCCACCAGTACATGATGGGCACGATCGTCGTGAAGTAGGCGGTTGCGGGCAGGTTCTCGGAAAACGTCCATCCGTGGCCAGCCTCGAGTCCGCAGAGAAGCCGTCATGACCGAAAATGCGAAGACCGGACGGCGTGCCGGCCTCGGCGTCAACGTCGGCCGAGTAGATCGGTCACTGCCCCCGTTCATCGGCGGCAGGTCGGTCGCCCGCGGGGCGCGGGCCCTACGAGATGAGGCTCAGCACAGAGGCCATCACGATGTTGATCCCGCGTTGGTCACCGACGAGGCCCGACTCCATCCGGTTCATCACGTAGCAGACGGTGAACTCCTCGTCCTGGTCCATGATGATGACCGAGCCGCCGTAACCGCCCCAGTAACAGGCGTGCGGGCCGAGCGGCATCTCGGGCGGGTTGCTCAGGCCGTAGCCCATGCCGATGCGCTGTTGGACGCCGAGCACCTT
>DASZLL010000138.1:0-9224 GCA_035552395.1 Acidimicrobiales bacterium | reverse complement strand
GGACGAGCACCAGGAGCTGGGAGCCACGGTGCGGGGGCTGCTCACCGCCCACGATGCGCTGGGGGCCAACCGGGCGCTCCTCGAGGTGGGCGTTGAGCCTCGTCCAACGTTCTGGCCCGAGATGGCGGACCTCGGTTGGCTCGGTGTGCACCTGCCCGAGGAGCACGGGGGAGGGGGCGCCTCGCTCAACGACCTCGTCGTCATCCTCGACGAGCTTGGCCGGCAGGTGGCGCCCGGGCCGTTCTTGCCCACCGTGCTCGCCTCCGCCGTCATCGCCCGCTGTGGCACCTCCGAGCAGCAGGCGCGGTACCTGCCGGGCCTGGCCGACGGCACCCGCACCGCCGCAGTCGGCCTGGGCGGTTCGCTGGCGCTCGACGGGACACGGCTCGATGGCGACGGAGGGATCCTCCTCGGCGGGCAGGCCGCCGATCTCCTGCTCCTGCGGGCGGGCGACGACGTCGTCGTGGTGCCTCGTGACGCCGACGGTCTCACGCTCGGGGGGACCAAGGACATCGACCCCTCGCGCCGCTCGGCCACGGTCACGGTCTCTTCGGCGCCGGTCGCGGCGGCCGACGTGCTCAGCGGCGCCGCCCGCTCCGCCCACGCCCTGGCCCGCACGCTCGGCGCAGCCGAGGCGGCCGGCGTGCTGGCGGCCTGCACCGACGCGGCCGTGGCGTACGCACAGGAGCGCGTGCAGTTCGGCCGCACCATCGGGACCTTCCAGGCGGTCAAGCACCACTGCGCCGACATGCTCGTCGCGGCCGAGCTCGCCACTGCGACGGTCTGGGACGCGGCGCGTGCCGCCGCCGACACGTTGGACGAGTTCGACCTTGCCGCCGCCATGGCGGCCCATCTGGCCTTCGCGCCGGCCGTGCACAACGCGCAGATGAACATCCAGGTTCATGGCGGTATCGGTTTCACGTGGGAGCACGACGCCCATCTGTTCTTGCGCCGGGCGCTCTCCCTCAACGCAGTGCTGGGCACGCCCGCCGACGCCGAGGACGTGACGGCCCAGGCCGAGCGCGGGACCACACGCGAGGTCACGCTGGACCTGCCGCCCGAGGCCGAGGCGATCCGAGCCGACATCCGCGCCGACGCCGCGCGTATCGGTGCGCTCCCGCGCGCCGAGCAGCGCAAGGCGCTCATGGACACCGGTCTGCTCGTCCCGCACTGGCCCGAGCCCTGGGGTCGAGCCGCCGGCGCCGTGGAACAGATCGTCATCGACGAAGAGCTGCGCGCGGCCGGGGTGAAGGTGCCGGGGCTTGGCATCACCGGCTGGAACATCATGACGGTCAACCAGTACGCCACGCCGGACCAAGTGGAGCGCTGGGTGGCCAAGACGCTGATGGGCGAGTACGTGTGGTGCCAGCTCTTCAGCGAGCCCGATGCCGGTTCGGACGCCGCCGCCGTCAAGACGCGGGGCACCCGGGTCGAAGGCGGCTGGACGGTCAACGGCCAAAAGGTGTGGACCAGCGGCGCCCAGTACTGCCACCTCGGCCTGGCCACCGTGCGGACCGACCCCGACGCCGCGAAGCACGCGGGGATCACCGCGATGGTGATCGACATGCACGCGCCGGGCGTCGAGGTGCGGCCGCTCCGTCAGATCACCGGAAATTCGGACTTCAACGAGGTCTTTTTCAACGACGTGTTCGTGCCCGATGACGACGTGGTCGGTACGCCGAACGATGGCTGGACGGTGGCCCGTTCCACCCTGGGCAACGAGCGCGTGTCGATCGGAGGCGGCACCGGTGGACTCTTCCTCCCCATGGACCTGCTGGCGTTGCGCAAGCGCGGCGGCGAGCGGGTACCCGGCGCATCCGCCCGCATCGGGGCCATCTTGGCCAAGGAACACGCGCTCAAGGCGCTCAACTTGCGGCGGGCCCAGCGGGCCGTGGTCGGTGCGGGACCCGGGCCCGAAGGGAACGTCACGAAGCTGGTGTTGGCCGAGCACGGCCACGACCGGGCGCGGCTCCAGGCCGACCTGGTCGGAGCGCCGACTGCCTTCCTCGATGGCGAGGACGCGTTGGCGGGCTTCACCCAGCTTGCGACGCGGGCCATGTCGATCGCGGGCGGTACCTCCGAGATCACCCGGAACCAGATCGCCGAGCGCATCCTCGGGCTGCCCCGGGACCCGCTGATCCGCTAATCGGACCCACCGGTAGCGGGTTCAGTTGAACCCGCGCGCCGGTGACGGGCTGCCACAATGTCCTTTCCCACTATGCGATTCCTCAAGTCAACGCGGGTGCGCATCGTGGCCGCGGTGGTGGTCGTCGTCGTCGTGGTCTTCGGCATCATGACGACGGTGCTCTTCGTGTACCCCGATCTCAACGCACCTGAGCATTCCGACGCGATCGTCGTGCTCGGGGGGCACGGTGTGCCCGCCTTCGACAAGGGCGTCGCGCTGGCGAAGCAGGGCTACGCCCCCAATCTCATCCTGTCGCTACAGAACTGGCAGAGCTGTCCGCCCTACCAGGCGTACCTGGCGGTCAACCTGCCTCACGTGCAGGTGCAGTGTTTCAAGGCCAACCCGCAGACGACGCAGGGCGAAGCGCGCTCGATCGAGGCGTTGGCGAAACAACACCATTGGCAGCGCGTCCTCGTCGTCGTGCCGACAACGCAGGCCAGCCGGGCCCGGTTGCGCATCGGACGCTGTTACCCGGGGCAGGTTCTCGAGGTCGCGTACTCGCCTGGGAACGTTGGGCAGTGGCTGGTGCAGTTCGCCTACGAGTGGGGCGCGATGTTCAAGGCAGTGGTGTTGCAACCAAGCTGCTGACCCGGCCGCGCCTGCTTGGGGCGGGTGCCAACCGAAGCCACGCGATCGCAACCTTCCTGCGACGCCCGTTTGTCAGTGCGCGTTGTACGGTGCTGCAGGGGCGCCGGGTGGGGGATCCGGCTGGAGGGGGGAAGCAGTGCAGGCGAGCGTCCGGGCCGTCGAGACACGTCATGTGCCGACGGCCGGCGCCGCCCCTGCCTGCGAGACACCGGACCCACCTCCGCTGGGTCGTCACGCCGCACCGGCGCAGCCACGGCGCATGCCGCAGCGAGCGATCGAACTGGTCGGCATCGCGGTCGCCATCGGCATCATCGCCGCCGTCGCGCTCGGCAACCAGCTCACCAACGACGAGTTCTGGCAGATGGCCGCCGGGCAGTGGATGTTGGCCCACCACTCGATCATGGGTCTCGACCCCTTCAGTTACACGGAGGCCCACCGGCGCTGGGTCACCGACGAGTGGGGTTCGGAGGTGGCGCTGGCGGCTCTGTTCCGGGCGTTCGGCAACGCCGCGTACGCGATGTACGCCATTGTGCTCGGCGGGCTGTGCCTCTTCGCCACCGCCGCCTACGCGCGCGCTCTCGGCGCCCGCGGTGGCCGAGTGGCAGCGATCGTCCTCGTGCTCGCCGTCGGCATCTCGGGTCAAGTGGCCGGAGATCGAGGCCTCGACTTCTCGCTCGTGTTCTTGCCGCTCGAACTCCTCGTGCTGACGAGGGCGCGCGCCAACCCGCGCTGGCTCTGGTGCCTTCCGCCGTTATGCGTGGCCTGGGTCAATACGCACGGATCCATCCTCATCGGGTTGATCGTGCTCGGCGTGGAGCTCGGTTGGTCCCTGGCGCCCGAGCACTTGGTCGCCCGCGTGGGCGGCATAGGCCAGTCGTCCCACACCGGGCCCCTCGGCATGGCGATGCTCGGCTGCGTGGCGGCGTCCTGCCTCACGCCCTACGGCCCCGGCCTCTTGGTCTACGACGTCGGCGTTTCCCTGAACGGCCAGATCGGGCTGTACATCTCGGAGTGGAACTCACCCAACTTCCACTCCTTCATGGTGCTGCTGGCCTACTGCGTGCCGCTGGCCGTCTTGGTCGCCGCGGTGCGGACACGGCGGATACCCGTCCTCGAAGGGACGCTCGTCGCAGCGCTTTTCATCGAGGCCCTACGTACCCAGCGCCTGGTCATCTACCTGATGGTGGCGGCGGTGGGCCTGGCGGCGACGCTGCCCGCCCGACCCGTGTGGGGCAAGACGGCGCGGCGTCTCGCCGGGGCGTGCTTCGCCATGATCACGATCGCCATCCTGGCGGCACCGTCAGTTCCTGCCGGAAGCGTGTCGCCGACCCTGCCCGTGCAGGCCTTCAACTACCTCGAGACCCATCCGGGACGGATCTTCACCGAATACACCTGGGGCGACTACTCGATCGCTCGACACCAGGCAACGTTTGTGGACGGTCGCACCGACCTCTTCGAAGGGAAGGTGCTGACGGAGTTCTTCGCTGTGACCAGCCTGACGACCAACCCCGACCCGGTGTTCTCGGCGTACCACGTCTCCTCTGTCGTTTGGGCACCGCACACCGCGTTGTCGATCTACCTGGCTCACGATCCGCGTTGGCACGTCGTCGATCGCTCGCGCGTGGCCTGGGTCTTCGCCCGCCGTTGACACCTCAGCCGCGCTGCCAGACCCGGTACCAGTCAACTCCGGACCGCGTGAGCTGCCGCGCCGGAATCTGCCCCCTCACCCGCCGTGACCGACGTGAGCATCCCCCAGTTCCGGGCGATCAGGGACAGGGAGCGCACACGGGTCTCGTACGAATGGGATCGCGTCGAGAGCATGATCTCGTCTGCTCCGGTGCGATCCGCCAACTGTCGGAGGCCCTCAGTGACCGTGTCCGGGTCACCAATCAGATGTGTCGACATGGCTTCGTCGATCATCGACCTCTCGGCGGCCGTGAATGAATAGCGCGCCGCCTCCTCGGGGGAGGGCAGTGGGCGCAAGCGACCCGTCCGCAGCTGCAGGATGCTGAGAGCAGTAGAGCCCGACAGCCAGAGCGCTTCAGTCTCGTTCGGCGCGCAGAGTACGGATGCGGCCACCATGACTCTGGGCTCGGCGTGGAGCACCGAGGGGCGGAAGCTCGACCGGTAAGTGGTGAGCGCAGCGTCGAGGAGCTTCGGGGCAAAGTGGTACGCAAAGGAGAACGGAAGGCCGAGGATCCCTGCCAGTTGCGCGCTGAACAGCGACGAGCCGAGCAGCCACACCTCGGGAAGGTAGCCCTGGCCGGGATTCGCGAAAGGGTGGCCTGATGGCTGCTCGCCTGGCAGGAGGTAATTGATCAACTCCACGACATCATCAGGGAAGGAGTCGGCGTGCATATCGGGCGTGCGCCGGAGCGCCCGCAATGTCACCTGGTCGGTCCCAGGGGCGCGGCCCAGCCCGAGGTCGATCCTTCCGGGGTGCAGAGCCTCCAGGGTCCCGAACTGCTCGGCAATCACAAGTGGGGCGTGGTTGGGCAACATCACGCCACCCGAGCCAACCCGCAGGGTGGTCGTCGCATCGGCGAGGTGCGCGATCAAGACGGCGGGCGCGGAGCTCGCCACCGCTGGCATGCCGTGATGCTCCGCCACCCACAAACGGTGGTACCCGAGTCGCTCCACCTCGGGCGCAACCTGCACCGTCTCCCGAAGGGCTTGGGCGGGTGTTGACCCCGTCGCGACGGTGGCGAGGTCCAGTACAGAGAGAGGAATCACTCTGGGTTCAACACCCGCGCCCACTCAAAACTTCCGAGGACGGCGGTTTGCGACTCAGGTGAGGGTGTCGCCGAAGAGAGTCACCAGCTCGTCCCAGTGGCGCTCGGCGGCGGCCTCGTTGAAAACGGGGAAATCCCTCATGGTCCAGCCGTGCAGCGCCTCGGGATAGATCTCGCAGCGGTGATCCACGTCGGCGTCGCTCAGCGCCTGGTCGAGTCGAGCTGCCATCTCAGGCGGGTAGGAGTCGTCGTTGTCGGCGCCGGCCACATAGACCCGGCCGGCCATCCGGGGCGCCAGCCAGTGGGGGCTGAGATCTGAGTCGGTGGCCAGGTTTCCACCGTGGAAGCTGGCCGCCGCAGCAACGCGGTCGGGATAGGTTCCCGCCGCGGTGAGCGACATCGCCCCTCCCATGCAGTAGCCGGTCGTGCCCACCTTGGTTCCGGCGACACCATCGCGCCCCTCGAGGTAGGCCAGAAACGACTCCGTGTCTTCGGCGGCACGACGATTGTCGGTCGAGCCAATCAGGTGACCGATCGTGCCCCTCACGTCGCCGGAGGCGAAGACCTTCTTGGGATCCAACGCCTCATAGGGTCCCGCCCGGTAGAAGAGATCGGGCACGAGCACGACATAGCCGTAGTCGGCCAGCCGTTGCCCCATGTCGAAGATCGTCGGGCGGATGCCGAGCCCGTCCATAAAGAAGATCAGCGCCGGATGCCGGTCCGAACCCGCTGGTGTGAAGACGTAGGCCGGGCACTCGCCATCGTGAGTGTGAATCGCAACCTTCTCGTAGCTCATATCTCGTTGCCTCTCATCTGTTCCGTCGAAGAAGCGGAAGCTCTGGCCCGCGTTGCGCAGCTCTCAGGGCGACACCAAGGAGGCTTCGACGCCGCGGATGTCGCCGTCCTCGTCGGACCACGTCACGATGCCGGTGAAGCCCAAATCGGTCAGGAGCGGCCAGACCACCTCGGCCTGCTCGCCTCCCAGCTCGAGCAGGAGTGCGCCACCTGGTCGCAGAAACTTCGGCGCTCCCTCGATCACACGGCGCAAGACGTCGGTGCCGTCGAGACCGCCGTGGTAATGCGTGGCTACTTCGAACGTGCGTACGTCATGGGGCAGGAGATGCAGCGCGGGAGTCGGGACGTAGGGCACAACGGCCACCACGACGTCTGTGGCGCCCTCGAAAACGGCCGGGACCGGGTCGAAGAGGTCGCCCCGCAAGGCGTTGACGCCGTTGGTCCGAGCACACGCGATCGCCCCAGGATCGCAGTCGGTGCCCAGCACACGCGCGGCGGGGCGTTGTGCTTGCACCGCAGCCGCGATGGCGCCGGACCCAGTGCACAGGTCGATGGCGTATCCGGCCTCGGGCAACCGGGCGGCAGCTCGCGCCGCAAGCTCGAGGCTCTGCCAGCGCGGGACGTAGATCCCCGGGTCAACGGCAATAGTCAGGTCGCCGAAGATCGCCTGGCCCGTGACCCAGGCGAGAGGTTCGCCACGGATCCTCCGGTGCGCCAGCGAGATCAGTTTCGGGCGATCGCCACCGGCCGCCGCAATCAGCTCTGCCGCTTCCTCCTCCGCCGCCACGCACCCGGCTCGGGAGAGTATGTCGGTGAGGGTCGTCATGCGTCGGCGCTTTCGTCGGAGTATCAGTCGACCATCGCTCCGGCAATGCGGGGCCCGCTTCCCGGGTCATCCCCGCTGGCAATGGCCGGGGCGACGTCGGACGGCGACGCATTGTCCCGATCCGATGGGGCGGCTGCGCCATGGTTCGGCAGGAACAAGGTGGGGATGAAGGCGACCAAAATGGCGCCGACCGACCACCAGAACGTGTGGGCGAATGCCGCGGCCACCGGATCGGCCACGGATGGCGGCAGTTTGACCGTCGTCCCGACGATGCCGGCGGAGCCACCGGGGACCTTGACGCCAGCGGCGCTGAGATTGCTCACGATCTGACGCTCGAGCACCACCGCGAACAAGGCGGTGGCCACGGACCCACCGATCAGCCGGACGATGTTCATCACCGTTGACGCCTTGGGGATCTCGGCGTGGCTCAGGTTGAAGTACGCGGCTGCGGTCACGGGCATCATCGTCAACCCAAGCCCCAGGCCACGTGCGAAGAGCGTGACTGCGAGAAGGATCTCGTTGGTCGACGTCGTGACGAACGCGAACGGCACGGTGGCCACTGCCATGAGCAGGATACCGAAGGGCACGACACGCCGTGGTCCGACCCGGTCGGTGACGGCGCCGGCCCAGCGCATGATGCACGCGGCGCCGATGCCCTGGGGCGCCATCAGTAGCCCCGCTTGCCAGGCCTCCTGGCCTCGTGCCACCTGGTAATAGATGGGCAGCAGGAACATGGAGCCGAACAACGTGGCGCCGATGACGAAGATGCAGACGTTACCGATGGCGAAGTTGCGGTCCCGGAAGGGATGCAAGTCCAACAGTGGGTACTTCGCGTGCAAGGCGCGCACGATGAAGCCGGCGGTCAACACGATCCCGAGGGCGAAGCTGATGAGCACCGAATTGCTCGTGTAGGAGCCCGTCGTCCCGACCTGGGAGAGCGCGTAGAGCAAGGCAGCCAGGCCCGGTGACAGCAGGCAGAACCCGAGCGTGTCGAACGGCGTCGACAACCGCTCCTCGGTGTCGAACGTGGGCAGCCAACGGGCGGAGAGGAGCAGCGTGATGATGCCGATCGGCACGTTGATGTAGAAGATCCAGCGCCAGCTGTAGTTGGACACGATGAGGCCGCCGACGACCGGTCCGAGGATCGGGCCCATGACCATCGGCACGCCGATGATGCTCATGACGCGGCCCATGCGCTGGGGGCCAGCGGCGCGGGCGAGGATCGATTGGCCGACCGGGAGCAGCATGCCGCCGCCGATGCCTTGGAGGACGCGGAAGAAGATCAGCGAGTTGGCCGACCAGGCCAAGCCGCACAGGCTCGAGCCGATCACGAAGAGGGCGGTCGAGGTCATCCAGATCCGTTTGGCGCCGAAGCGGTCGACGGCCCAGCCGCTGATCGGGGTCACCAGCGCCAGCGCGAGCAGGTAGCCAGTCGAGACCCACTGGATGGTGGTGACCGAGACGTGGAAGTCGCGGCCCAGCGTGGCGAGGGCGACCGCCACGATCGTCGTGTCGAGGATCGACATGATCGAGCCCAGCACGACGACGGTCGAGGTTTGCCGGAGCTCCGGCGTGAGAGTGAAGGAGTTGGCCTTGGGGGTGCGTGCCATCTGAATACTTCACTTTACTCAAAGGTATGGAGTTGTCAAAGACTTTCGGCGGTGCGACAATCGTGTCCATGGCCCTTGCCGAGGACGCATTCGAACGCTTGCGCCGGATCATGTTCGAGGGCGAGTACGTCGAGCGGATGGCCGCGTTGGGCGTACGGACGAAGCTCTCGCCCGGGGTGATCAAGACCCTGATGCGCCTGTCGAAGGAGGACGGCGTCTCGATGGGTGAGATGGCCCGCGGCATCGGCGTCGACCCCTCGTACGTCACGGCGCTGGTGGACGACCTGGACGAGCGTGGGCTGGCGTGCCGCCAGCCGGCGCCCTACGACCGGCGGGTGAAGATCATCGTGCTCACCGCCGCCGGGCGGAAACTGGCCGAGGAGATCAACGACATCTTGTCGGTGCCGCCAGCGGCGTTCGCAACTTTGTCGCAGACGGAGCTGCGCCAGTTGTGCGACCTGTTGGAAAAGGTGTTGGCGGCGGGGGAG
>DASZLL010000137.1:0-5243 GCA_035552395.1 Acidimicrobiales bacterium | reverse complement strand
CCAATTGTCGGGGTGCGGCGCGAGTCCGGGTGCGAGCGGTGACGCGCCGAGGGTGCCGTCGCCGACAAGCGGCTCGAGCGCGTCGCGCGCGGCGTCGATCGCAGCGGCCCCGTAGCCGGCGCGCCACGACGCTTCCGTCTGTGCCTGAGACCGCAGCGTCGGGAGTGGAGGGTGGGTGCTGGGCGGCGCCACTCGCCCGTGTTCGCGTCGGCGGTGCCACGAATGCATAGCGTCGATCGGGTGGACCTGTTGGCGCCGGACGACCCGTGGCGCAGCTACGCGCGGACAGAGGTGGTGATCGCCCGGCCCGGCGCGACCAACCTGGTGGTCGAGGCCGCGCCCATCGGGTCGGTGGGTCGGTGGCCCTGGCCGTGGGCGCCCGAGCGTGTGGTCCACGTCGTGACGGCGTGGGATCCGGGCGACGCCCGCCCCGGGGAGGAGGAGAACCGGCGACGCCAGGCGGCGCTCGAGGTGGACCTCGAACTGCTCGCTCCCGGCGAGGCCTGGCCTGCCGTCGGCGTAGACCCCGTCTCGGGGCACCGAGAAGAAGGCGTCGCGGCCTGCGGCCTGGACGCGGGCCAGGCGCGGGAGCTGGGGGCGCGCTACGGCCAGGACGCGATCTTCGAGTGGACCCGGGAAGGTTGGACGATCGTGGCGTGCCGCGGGGAGCGCAGGGCGGTGCTCGGTTGGTCGCTTGCCCGGCCATGAGCTGGGTCGGGCCTTGACGCTACCACGTACGACGTAGTAGCGTGCCCGGCATGCCACGCCGCGCTGCATCCAAAGGAGACCTGGGCCGCAGCAACGAGCCGCCCGTCCTCATCCTGACCAGCCTGGCCGCCGGGCCGAAGCACGGCTACGCGCTGACCAAGGACATCGAGGAGTTTGCCGGGGTCAACCTCGGACCCGGCACCCTCTACGGCGCCATCGCCCGCCTCGAGGAGCGCGGCTTCATCGCCCCCGAACCGGCGGGCGACGACGAGCGCCGGCGCCCCTACCGCATCACGGGCGACGGTCGGGTCGCCCTGGAGTCGGCGGTACGCCAGATGCGCACGTTGGCCGATGTCGGCGCCACGCGCCTCGGCCTCAGCGGGACCCTGGGGGTGTTCGCGTGACCATCGAAAGCTACGAGCCCCTCCTGCGCTGGTACCCGCCGCAGTGGCGCGACCGCTACGGCGGCGAGATGGCGGCGCTGCTCGAGGACACCTACGCGGCGGCAAGCGACGTGCCGCTGCGCCAGCGGGTGGGGCTCATCCGCTCCGGCCTGGCCGAGCGGGCGCGCGGTACCGGCCTTGTGGGTTGGTCCGAGGACCCAGACCAGCGCGTGCGCGGCGGGTCGCTCCTCGTGCTGTGCGGCTGGGCCTTCTACCTCGTAGCCGGGGCCATGTTCGTGAAGGACGCCGACCGTTGGTTCGCCGACAGATCGCACACCACCCGTTGGGTCGCCGCCGCCGGGTTCAACGTGGTGGGCGTGACGATCGTGGTCGGCACCCTGGCCGTGCTCCTGGCCGCCGTGCTCGTGCTGCCGGCATTCGTGCGCCTGGTGCGCGCCGGCCGCTGGCGTGAGGTGGCGCGCCCGGTTGTCATCGCCATCGTGTCGGTCGTGGCTTCGGGCCTGCTGTTCGTCATCTTGGCGGCCTGGGCGCACAGCTTGAGCGTCCACGCCCGCAACGGCGGCTTGCCGGTCTATGGCTGGTTCTTCATCCTGGTCGCGCTGGCGTTCTTCGCCGCCGTCGGGAGCGCGACCACCGCGGCGGTGTCGGTGGCCCGGAGCGTGGACCTGTCGCGCCGGACACTGCGGACCCTGGGCGTGATGGCCATCGGGCTGGTTGGCGTGATGGCGCTCACGTTGATCTCCCTGGTCGCATGGTGGGCGTCGGAGGCACTGCATGCGCCGGGGTTCTTGGCCCAGACCATCGGCAACGGCCTGCCCTTCACCTCGAGCATCGTCCCACCCACCATGCTGGCGTCGGGGCTCCTGATGCTCGTTGGTCTCGCGCTGGGTTTGGCCGGCTTGGTCCGCATCGTCTGTTCGCTGACTCTGGGGAGGCGCACCGCCGTGTGAAGATCGGCGTGCCGCCACAACGGGCAGAATGGGGCCTGTGACGTTGGCCGCCCGCGTCTACGCCGCCTCGCACCTGACGGGCTCCTTCGTGCTGCGCTCGGGGCGCACGGCGGATCACTACTTCGACAAGTACCGCTTCGAGTCCGTCCCCGCACTGCTCGCTGAGATCGTCGCGGCGCTCGTGCCGCTCGTGCCGCCGGGGGTCGAAGGGGTGGCCGGCCTGGAGCTCGGCGGCGTGCCTCTGGCCACGATGCTCTCGTCGGTCACGGGGTTGCCCGCATTCTTCGTACGCAAGGCGCCCAAGAAGTACGGCACCGAGAAGGTCTGCGAGGGCGGTGACGTCGAAGGACGCCGCATTCTGATCGTCGAAGACGTCGTCACGACCGGCGGCCAGATGGTGCTCTCGGCCCAGGACCTGCGCGCCGAAGGCGCCGTCGTGGAGCACGCGCTGTGCGTGATCGATCGCGAGGGCGGCGGCGCGGACGTGGCCGGCGCCGAGGGGATCGAGCTCCGGGCCCTCTTCACCATGCGGGACCTGGAGCAATTCGGGGCGTAGGCGGCCATCGCCAGGTACCGAAGTCCTTTTCCCCGCGGGTAGCGTCCCCGTGATGTCCGACTACACGATTCCCGAGCCAGAGCCAAAGGAGATAGACGAACGACTCTCCGTGGAGCTCGGTCACATGGTGGAGAACAACGTCCTCCGTGGCCATCCCTCAGGCGATGAGCGGTGTGATAATTGCCGCTATTACCTCGAGGACTACAAAGACCTTTCGTACTGCTGGCATCCGAAGCTCCGCGTCTTGGTCGGAGGGAACTGGTGGTGTCAATGGTGGGAAGAGATTCCAGCGGGCGACGCGTAGCGGGTTGTGGTTGCACAGGCCCTGGTGACCGTGGACCTTCGACCCTTTGTTCCTGAGCAACTCGCCGTGGTCGAGCCGTGGTTCGATGACCCCGAAACGCAGCGCTGGCTCGGGTCCCCCGATTGGCCCCAGCGGGCGCTCCAACTCGCCGACGCCCCGCTCGGTGAGTTTCGAGGGGCGCAGGAGACGGGGCGCCACCGATTCTTGGGGTGGGACCGAGATGTGCCCGTCGGCTACATCGACTGTGGAACCTCCGACCGCTGGACCACCTGGGCGGGTGGGCGCGGTGGACGAGGAGTGGTGAGCGTCATCGACGAACCATCGGGCGGGATTGCCTTCGTGACGGACCCGGCCCTGCGGCGACGGGGCTACGGGTCGGCCATGTTGCTGGGCTTGCTGCAGCTGCCCGCGCTCGAACACGTCGCGCTGTTCGCCGCGGGAGTCGAGCCCGACAACACCGCGTCGGTCCGGTGCCTGCTCTCGGCGGGATTCGGCCCCCTTGACCCAACGGCCGACTGGGAGGGATTCGTGTACTACGCAAGGCGGAGGACCTAAATGGCTGTGACGTGTGTGTGCTGCTCCAATTCGGTCGATTGGTGGGTCAGGCTGCGCTCCCACCCCGACCAGCCGATCTGTCACGGCTGCCTCGGCGGGCTGACTGCCCAGCGCGACGGCCAACTGGAGCTCATAAAGGGAACGTGGCTCGTCCGGGGTTTCGAGCCAATCTTCAAAGTGTCCGACGTCGCTCGCTCGGCCGCTTGGTTTGAGCGAGCCGGGTTCGAGGTGTCGTTCCACGATGACACCTATGCCTTTGCTCACCGAGATCTCCGCCTCACGGTCCACCTCGCCCATGCCGAAGGAGACGATCTGGCTGGGCACGGTGCTCTCTACCTCCACTGCCAGGACGCTGACCGAGTGGCCGAGGACTGGCGAGCCGCGGGGATCGACGTCGACGGCCCGCGGGACGAGGAGTACGGCAAGCGTGAGGGCGCCATCGCCGACCCCGACGGCAATCGCATTCGCTTCGGGAGCCCCATTCGCTGAGAGCGCTCCGGACCGCCGCTTGTCGCAATGCTGATTTCGACAATCGTTGTCAAAAAGGGCGGCGGGACCGCTAGGGTGACCGTGCGATGCAGTCAACCGAGACGCTGACGGACCTGTTCCGGGCGCACGGCCGCAAGATCACGGCCCAGCGCCAGTGCATCTTCCGCGCCCTCGAGGGCGACGTCACGCACCCTTCGGCCGAGCGGGTCCACGAGAAGGTCCGGGCCGAGATGCCGAACGTGTCGCTGAAGACCGTCTACCAGACCCTCAACGACCTGGCCGACCTCGGTGCCATCTCGGTGCTCGACGTCGGCACCGGCTCGGCCCGCTTCGACCCCAACGTCGAGACCACCCACCATCACCTCGTCTGCCGCTCCTGTGGCAAGGTGCGCGACTTGGCCGCCGACTTCCCGGGCATCAACGTGTCACGGCGGGCCGCGCAGGGCTTCAACATCGACAGCGCCGAGGTCGTCTTCCGGGGGCTGTGCGACGAGTGCCGGCCCTCGCAGATCCCGCAGTAACCACAAAGACCACAGAGAAAAGAAAGGTACCAACCCCCCATGCCAGCATTGAAGGGCAGCCAGACCGAGACCAACCTCAAGGAGGCGTTCGCCGGCGAGAGCCAGGCCAACCGCCGCTACCTCTACTTCGCCCAGAAGGCCGACATCGAGGGCTACCCCGACGTGGCCGCCCTGTTCCGATCTGTCGCCGAGGGTGAGACGGGTCACGCGTTCGGGCACTTCGACTTCCTGCGCGAGGTCGGCGACCCCGTCACGGGCGTGCCCGTCGGCGCCACCGAGGACAACCTCAAGTCGGCCATCGAAGGTGAGACCTACGAGTACACCGAGATGTACCCCGGCTTCGCCAAGACAGCCCGCGACGAGGGCTTCGAGGAGGTCGCCGAGTGGCTCGAGACGTTGGCTCGCGCCGAGAAGTCGCACGCCGGGCGCTTCGCCAAGGGTCTCGAGTCAGTCTCCTAGGCGAGCGTCACCTGCGACCGCACCGATCAGGGCGCGGCCGGTGAGCGCCGACGGCGGTGCCGTGGCAGGCCTCATGCTGGCCGACGTCTTGGATCTCCGCGCCTACGAGCGGGTGCGCGAGGACTACCGGGCCGCGGTCATCGCGCGGAAGAAGCTCCGCCGGGTGGCCCTGGGGCCGATCATGACGCTCGTCTTCGAGTGTTTCGACACGGTGCGCTTCCAGGTCCAGGAGATGGCGCGGGTGGAGAAGATCATCAGCGACGAGGCGATCCAGGTCGAGCTCGACATCTACAACCG
>DASZLL010000136.1:0-24574 GCA_035552395.1 Acidimicrobiales bacterium | reverse complement strand
GTCTGTTCCTCGACGTCGGTGGTCATTCCCTCGTCGTTCAGGCGCCCGGCGGCGGCCATCACCTCGTCTGGGGTCTCGACTTCGACGCCGAGGTGGTTGAGGGCACCCACGGTCCCGCGTTCGCGTGAGGTGACGTCCTCCATCAAGACGAGCTTGAGGGGCGGGTCCGCGATGGCGAAGTTGGCGTAGCCGGGACGGCGCTTGGCCGGCTCGGTGCCGAAGAGCTTGGAGTAGAACTCGACGGCTTCGTCGATGTCGCTGACGTTCAGTGCGAGTTGGACCCTCGACATGGTGGCCTCCAGTAGTATCGATTGCTGTCGATGCATCGAGTATGGCTGATGCATTGACAGGTGTCAATATTTAGATCAAAGGGGTGCCCGGTGAGCAAACAGACGGCGACCAAAGTCCGATCCACGGTCTGCTGCGCCTCGGTGCTCGCCGCGCCGCTCGACACGACCGACGCGGCCGAGCTGGCGGGCGGGTTCAGCGCGCTGGCCGACCCCGTCCGCCTGCGAGTGCTCAGCATCATTGCCGCGTCACCGGACGGAGAGGTCTGCGTGTGCGACTTCGTCGATCCGCTCCGCCGGAGTCAGCCGACCGTGTCACACCACCTCAGAGTCCTCAGCGAAGCAGGTCTGGTGCAAAGCGAACGGCGCGGCAAGTGGGTCTGGTACTCGCTCAACCGTGCGCGCCTCTCCGAGCTGCGGGCGGCCATCGACTCGTGAGGTCGAAGGCCGGCCGGCTCAGGTGGCGAAGCCTCCGACGGCCCCTCCGGCGACCTCGACCTCGGGCTGAATGTCGTAACGGGCCCGGGCCGTGTAGGCCACCAGGCCGACCACCACGAGCGTCATCACGACGGCCACCTGCCAATCGCCGAGGTTGGCGCCGCTCACATCGTGCCCCTTGCTGAAGTAGTCGGCCAAGGACGCGCCGATGGGGCGGGTGATCACGTAGGCGAACCAGAAGGCGAACACACTGTTGAAATTCATGAACTTCCAGCCCGCCCACGGGATCACGATGATGACGGCGAAGAGGAGCACCGAGGCCAGGTAGCCCAGCCCGAGCGTCGTGGCGGCGAAGTCTCCCACCGCGGTGCCGAGGCTGAACGTGGCGAAGACGACCGCCCAGTAGTACTTCTCCCGCCGGTTGGTGGTGATGGAGTGGATGTCGAGCGTGTGCTCGCTGCGGTTCCAGAGGAAGAAGACCCCGGCCAGCACGATGACCCAGAACAGCGAGGTGACGCTGTACGGCAGGTTGAAGGCGAGGTGCATCGTGTCGGACACGCCCGTCCCGGCGGTGGCGATGGCCAGGGCCAGGTACCAGTAGGTCCACGCGGCGTACCGGCGCGACCGGAACTGCAGGTACAGCGCGGAACAGAACATGAAGATGTCGATCCAGAAGCCCCACGTGATGTTCTGCTTCACGCCGAACCAGTCCGAGAGCGCCTCGCCGGCGGCGGTCGTGGAGAGCTTGATCACCCAGAAGAGCACCGTGACTTCGGGGACCTTCGCGGCCACCGGTTCGGTCTTGAACACTCGGAGCAGAGAGCGCACGCTCGTTGGTCTCCTTCTCAGGATCGCTGACGGGTGAGCGGGGCCGGGGTCGCGCACCGACGCCGCTCGAAGAAGATGGTAACCCGGCCGTCCAGCACCGTCCGGGCACGCCGGGAGCGACGTCAGCCCTGATCAGGCTTCGTTTTTGGAGCCGCTCTGCTACCTCCGGATGAGGTGGCGTGCGCCAAAATTCATCCTTGCGTCGCACCCAGCCGGCGCAGGTCGATCGGGTCGCCGCCGTGTGCCGCGGAGCGGTAGGCGGCATCGACGAGGCGGTGGGCGGCCAGCGCGACGTCGAGGCCGGGTTCGGGCGTCCCACGCTGCGCCACGGCCTCGACGAAGCCGCGGTCGGCCTCGACGTAGGCGCGCAGCGCCAGGCCGATCTCGTCGTGGGCGAGAGGAAGCTCGTCCACCCAGGCCGGCGACGGGCAGGCGCGAACCTCGGCGCCCGCGCTCGTCTCGATGTGCAGCGGGCCGCGGAACTCGTCCTCGAGCCAGACCAGGCCCTCTTGGAAGAAGACCTCGACCCGGCGGGTCGAGCCGCGGCTCAAGATGTCGTGCCACACGCTGGTCAGGTGGGCCTCGAGGCCCGAGGCGAAGGTCAGCGACACCGAGGCGACGTCCTCGATGCCCTCATGGCCGGCGTGGTTGGCCGTCCGGGCGGCCAACCGGTCAACCTCCCCGAAGCAGAACCGCAGGATGTCGACGTCGTGGATGGAGTGCTCGATGAGGCAGCCCCCGCCGGCCTGGGCGACGTCGGCGCGCCACTGCGAAGCGTACGTGCCCTGGTTCGGAAAGTACTGGTCGTCGCGAAAGACCGCCGCCATCGGCTGTCCGAGGGTCCCTCCGTCGGCGAGGTCACGCAAGGAGCGGAACACCGGTGCGCTGCGCAGGACCAGCCCGCACTGGCTCGTCACCCCCGCCGTCGTGACCGCCTCGACCAGCGCCGTCGCCCGGGCCAGGTCGCGGTCGAGGGGCTTCTCGCAGAACACGGCGCAGCCGGCCGCCAGCACCTCCTCCACCGCGCCCCGGTGCGCTGCCGTCGGGGTGCACACGAACACGGCGTCGGCACGGGCGGCCGCCCCGCCGGCGTCGGCGACCGCGGCCGCGTCGGGCGCGCCCACCGCCTCGATGAAACGGTCGGCCCGGCGTTGGTTGGGGTCGTGGACCGCCACGATGGACGCGTCGAGCACGCCCCCGTCGATCATCGCCTTCAGGCCCAGCGCATGGGCCCAGGCGATCAGGCCCGACCCGACGAACCCGATGCGCACCACGGGCCGGAGGTTAGGTCAGGCGCGGCCGCCCAGCGCGTCGATGAAGCGCGCCGTCACCGTCACGAGCAGCGCGATCTCGCGACGCTCCCGCCGCCGGATGGCGACCGTCCGTCCCCCGCAGAGGGTGAGCCCGGCCCCGGGCACGACTTCCACGAAGACACCTGACCCGGTCGTGTCGTTCGCCGGGTCTGACCCGCTGCGGGCGCCCTCGGCAAAGGCGGCCACCCACGACGGCGTCGGCGCGTCGCCGTGGACCTCGACGAACTGCGTCAGCCCGTCGTCGGCCAGGGCAAGCCAGGCCAGCCCGAACAGCGAGCGGACGTGGAAGACCAATGCCTCGAGCGCCCCGGCCGGAGTTGTCGCCTCGACAATGGCGGAGGCCGCGACCAAGACGGTGTCCTCGCGGTCGGCCACCTCGCCGGCGAGCTCTGTGATCTCCTCGACGCCGACGCCGGGGACGTTGCGTACGGCACGACAGACGGCGTCGATGGCGGCGGGGTCGTCGGGCAGCTCGACCACCATCTCGTCGATGGCCACGCCGGCATCGCGCTCGAGCACCTCGAGGCCGACGACGTTGCCCTTCGCCTCGCCGATCTCGGCGGCCACGGCGCCGAGGACGCCGGGGTCGTCGGGCAGCCAGATCCTCAGGCGGGTCAGCACGGAGCCAGCATGGCTCAATGCGTCCGCGTGATGCGCACGCCCACGCTCATGGTGTGCTCGGCGCTCCCGGCGTAGATCCCCTTGACCGGCGGCACGTCCGCGTAATCGCGCCCCCGGCCGACCGCGACGTGCCGCTCCCCGACCGCGCAGTCGTTGGTGGGGTCGTAGCCCCACCACGAGCCGGTCCACATCTCGATCCAGGCGTGGGTCTCGCCGGTCACCTCCTCGCCGATGGTCGCATCGACCTCGGGGTGGAAATAGCCCGAGACGTAGCGTGAGGGCAGCCCGCTCGATTTGGCCAGCGACAAGGCCAGGTGGGCGAAGTCCTGGCACACGCCGGCGCCGTCGGCGTACGCCTCGTTCGCCGAGGTGTGCACGGACGTCACGCCGCGCACGTAGTGCAACGCGCCGTGGGTCCACTCGATGATCCGCCGCGCCGTTCCCAGAGGGGTGGCAGCGCGCAGGCCGCTGGCGACTGCGGCCAGCTCCGGGCCCGGCGCCGTATAGAGGTGGTGCGAGAGGTGGTCGGCCATCGTCGTGGACGCATCGGCCACCTCACCCCAGCTGCAGTCGGCCGGCTCCTCCGCCGGCTGGGTGTCGACCAGGCACGAGCCGGTGATGGCGAGTCGCTCGTGGCCACGGTCGACATTGAAGGCGACCACGTGGGTGCCCCAATAGTCGACGTAGCCGTACTGCGGCGCCGGTGGCACCGTCACCACACGCGACTCGAGCGCCGTCTGCCTGACCTCGGTGCGCGGGGTGAGGCGCAGCTCGTTGTACGAGGCGCGGGCGAGGCCGTCGTACTCGAAGCGTGTCTCGTGCGCGACGCGCAGGCGCCACGAGTCGGCCCGGTTCACCCGCCCCCACCCCCGCCCTGGCGCCACTGGACGGGCAGGTCCTGCGCGAAGTAGCGCCGGGTCACCGCGTCGCTGACCGCCGAGATCGACGCCTGCAATCGCTCGAGGCGGGTCTCGAGACCGCGGGCCAATGTGGCGGGCGCCGAGTACTCGAGTTCGGCCCGGGCCAGCCCGACCAGGCCGCGCGCATCGTCCCAGGAGCCGTCGCGCCCCGCGTTGATCTGGTCCAGACAGTCTTCGGCCAGCGTGAGCGAGGCGAAGGCCGAGCGGGGGAAGAGCCGGTCGCGCAGGAGGAAGTCGAGCACGCGTCCGGGCTCGACCATGCCCTGGGATAGCCGCAGATACGGCTCGTAGCCGCCGCAGGAGCGCAGCAGGATGACCAGGCCGCTCTCGAAGACCTGGTCGAACTCGACGGTCGCCAGCTGGCGGGCCACGACGTCGGTGCGCTCGAGGCATCGACCGAGCGTGAAGAACAGCCACGTCTGGTCGCGGCTCATCATGGTGTCGGCCAGTCCCATCATCGAGGCGCACTGCGTCTTCACGTACGACAGGAACGCGGCCGGCCCGGCGCGCTCGCTCGCCGCCCACTGGCCGGGGAGCGCGGCCCAGGTTGCGTTGACGTGTTCCCAGAACTCGACCGGTACGACGTGACGGACGGCGCGGGCGTTCTCGCGCGCCGCAGCGAGGGCGCCGGCGATGGAGGAACGGCTGGCCGGGTCGGTGGCCAGACGCCGCGTCGCCTGCCAGAGCGTTTCGTCGCCCGAATCGGGCAAACCCATGACGGCGAGGAGGCGGCGGGCGGCGTGCGCGCCGTCGATGTCGCCCTGTTCGAGCGCCTGGTACAGCGAGACATCGAGGATGCGCGCCGTGCCCTCGGCCCGCTCGACGTAGCGACCCACCCAGAAGATGGACTCGGCGACTCGACTGAGGAGGGCCTGGGTCATGACGGTTCTCCCGTCGGCTGTTGCTGCTGTTGTTGCTGTTGTTGCTGCACGCCGTGCTCGGTGTCCCCCAGCGGACCCGAGTCCATCGGCGGGCCGGCCATGGGCGGCGCAGGCTGGCGCGCGGGGAGCACCGGCACGGTGACACCGCCGCCCACGACCCAGGTGTCCTTGGAGCCACCGCCCTGGCTCGAATTGACCACCAGGCCGCCCTCGCGGAGCGCGACGCGGGTTAGCCCGCCGGGGAGGACCCAGATGTCATCGCCGTCGTTGACGGCGAAGGGGCGCAGGTCGACGTGGCGACGAACCATGGAGTGGTCGACCCACGTCGGCGACGTCGACAGGGCGACCACCCGCTGGGCGATCCACTGGCGCGGATCGGCCTCCACCTCGAGCACGAGCTCGTCGAGCTCGGCGCCGCTGGCCACTGGCCCGATGACCAGGCCCTTGCCACCCGAGCCATCGACCCGCTTGAACACGAGCTCATCTCGGCGCGCCAGCGCCTCCTTGCGGGCGGTGTCGTCCACCAGGTGCATGGTCTCCACGTTCCGCAGGATCGGGTCCTCACCGAGGTAGTAGCGGATCATCGCCGGCACGTAGGTGTAGACGAGCTTGTCGTCCGCCACGCCGTTGCCCACCGCATTGGCGATCGTGACCCGGCCGGCCCGGGCCGCGTTGAGGATGCCCGGGCACCCCACCAGTGATTCGGGCCGGAACTGGAGGGGGTCGAGGTAGTCGTCGTCGATGCGCCGGTAGATCACGTGCACCGGCACCTCCCCCTCGGTGGTGCGCAAGAACACATCGGTGCCGTGACACACGAGGTCCCGTCCCTCGACCAGGTGGACGCCCATCAGCCGGGCCAGGAGGGCGTGCTCGTAAAAGGCCGAGTTGTGCACCCCGGGGGTGAGCACGACGACGGTCGGCTCCTGGACCCACGCCGGCGCAGCACGGCGCAGCGCGTTGATCAGGCGGGCCGGGTAGTCGGTCACCATCTGAATTGGCTGCCCCCAGAACAGCTCGGGCAGCACACGCGCCATCGCCGTCCGGTTGGCCAGGACATAGCTCACGCCCGAGGGGCTGCGCAGGTTGTCCTCGAGGACGCGAAACTCGCCGTCTTCGTCACGGATGACGTCGATGCCGGCCACGTGGATCCGGACGTTGTTCGGCGGCGTCAAGCCGTAGGCGGCCCGGACGTAACCGGGCGAGCTCGTCACCACCTCGTGCGGCACCACACCGTCACTGACGATGCGCGCCGACCCGTAGACGTCAGCCAGGAAGAGTTCGAGGGCCCGGACCCGTTGGACCACGCCTTCAGCCACTCGGGCCCATTCCGGCGCGGTGAAGATGCGCGGCAGAACGTCGAGGGGGAAGGGCCGCTCCTCGCCGTCCAGATCGAACGTAACCCCCTGGTCCATGAACGCCCGCGCCACCCGCGACGCCCGCGCCGTCACGTCCTCGGGGCCCATCTGGGCCAGCGAGGAGGCAACCGCCGCGTACTGGGCGCGGGCCGCGCCCTCCCGGTCGACCATCTCGTCGAAGGCGGCCAGGGTCAGGCCGCGCGCAGTCTCGCCGTAGCCCTCGAAGAGGTCTCCCACGGTTGCCCACGGTGCCAGGGTTGTGTTTCGCCCTGGTTTCCCGGGTGCGAACAGCCGGTGACGGCGCCAGCCGCCAGGCTCGTCCTAGCCGACGAGCCCGAGCTCCTTGACGTCGTTGCGCTCGGCGAGCAGCTCGTCGGTCGTGATCTTGACCCGCTCGGTGGCGAAGTCGTCGAGGGTGAAGCCCTCGACGACCGACCAGCCGCCCTTGCCGTCGGAGTTCACCGGGAAGCCGAACTGCAAACCTTCGGGGGTGCCGTACTGACCGGTGCTGGCCACAGCGATTGACACGCAATCGCCCTTCGGCGTGGCGGTCCGCAGTCCCACCACCGTGTCGATGGCGGCCGACGCTGCGGAGGCGGCCGACGACGAGCCCCGCGCCTCGATGATGGCGGCGCCGCGCTTCTGCACCGTCGTGATGAAGTCGCCCCGCAACCACTCCGCGTCGGTGATGACGTCGGTGGCGGGCTTGCCCCCGATCAGCGCGTTGGCGAAGTCGGGGTACTGGGTGGCCGAATGGTTGCCCCAGATCGCCACGCGGGAGACGTCGCCCATGAGCACGCCGGCCTTGCGCGCCAGCTGCGCCTTGGCCCGGTTCTCGTCGAGACGGGTCATGGCGAACCAGCGCTCCGCCGGCACCTCGGGCGCGTTGGACCGCGCGATCAGGCAGTTCGTATTGCAGGGGTTGCCGACCACCAGGATCCGCACGTCGGAGGCGGCGTTCGCCGCGATGGCCTGGCCCTGCGGCTTGAAGATGCCGCCGTTCACGTTGAGCAGGTCGCCCCGCTCCATGCCTGCCTGGCGCGGCACCGACCCCACCAACAGCGCCCAGTTCGTGCCGTCGAAGGCGGTCTTGAGGTCCGACGTCGCCACGATGTCGTGCAGCAGAGGGAAGGCGCCGTCGTCGAGCTCCATGCACACGCCCTCGAGGGCCTTGAGCGCCGGCTCGATCTCGAGCAGGCGCAGCACGATCGGCTGGTCGTCACCGAGAAGCTGGCCCGAGGCGATGCGGAAGAGGAGCGAGTAACCGATCTGGCCGGCGGCGCCGGTGACGGTGACGTGGAGAGGGGCTTTCGATGCCATGTGGGGTGGGTCCTTTCGTGCCGTTGCAGGGAGCGAGAGAGGGGTGTGGGGTCGGAACGGTGCGGTTCGCCGGAGGCGCAACTCAGAGGCGGTCGACGATGGCCGCGGCGAACTCCGAGGTCTTGACCTCGGTCGCCCCGTCCATCAACCGGGCGAAGTCGTAGGTCACGACCTTGTCCGCGATCGTGGCCTCCAACGCCTGGACGATGTCGGCGGCGGCGTTGTTCCACCCGATGTGCTCGAACATCAGCACGCCAGACAACAGCACCGAGCCGGGGTTCACCTTGTCCTGGCCGGCGTACTTCGGCGCCGTGCCGTGGGTCGCCTCGAAGATCCCGTGGCCGGTGACGTAGTTGATATTGGCACCCGGCGCGATGCCGATCCCGCCGACCTGGGCAGCCAGGGCATCGGAGAGGTAGTCGCCGTTCAGGTTCGTTGTCGCAATGACGTCGAAGTCCGACGGGCGGGTCAGCACCTGCTGCAGCGTGATGTCGGCGATCGTGTCCTTCACGAGCAGCTTGTCGCCGGGATCGCCGCCGCAGTCGTCCCAGCCGACGGCGACGTCGGCGAACTCCTCGCGCACGAGGTCGTAGCCCCACTGGCGAAACGCGCCCTCGGTGAACTTCTGGATGTTGCCTTTGTGCACGAGGGTGACCGAGTCGCGCTTGCGGTCGAGGGCGTAGCGGATGGCGGCGCGGATCAGGCGCTTGGATCCCATCTCCGAGATGGGCTTGATGCCAATGCCCGAGCCGTCGCGGATGGGCCAGCCCATCTCGCTGCGAAGGAACTCGATGAGCTTCGAGGCCTCCGGCGTGCCCTCCTCGACCTCGTAGCCGGCATAGACGTCCTCGGTGTTCTCCCGGAAGATGACCATGTCGACCAATTCCGGGTGCAGGACCGGCGACGGCACTCCGGCGAACCAGCGCACGGGGCGCAGGCACACGTAGAGGTCGAGGATCTGCCGCAGGGCGACGTTGAGCGAGCGGATGCCGCCCCCGATGGGCGTGGTCAGCGGGCCCTTGATCCCGATGACGTGCTCGCGGAAGGCCGCGACCGTCTCGTCGGGCAGCCAGTTGCCCGTCTCGTCGAAAGCCTTCTGCCCGGCCAGCACCTCCTTCCAGGCGACCTTGTGGCCGTGCTTGGCGGCGGCGGCATCGAGGACCAGCTTGGCGGCGGGCCAGATGTCGACGCCGGTGCCGTCGCCCTCGATGAAGGGGATGATGGGCTCCTCGGGGACGACCAGTCCGTCGTCGCCCATTTGGATGAGATCTGCCATGGAGGCGATGCTAGGGGTCGGAGACGGGGGGTCCCAATCGAGGCAGTCGCGGTCTCGGGGCGATCGGCCGCGTCAGCCAGGCAGGACCTGCGCGAGGCGGGCTGACGTCTCTCCTCCCGGACCGAGGATGGCCTCCACCCAGCCCAGCGCCTCGGCCCGGTCGATCGCCGTGCCCCACCGGATCATCTCCTCGATGTCGAGCCAGTCCTTGGGGCGGTCGAAGACGGCCTTGCAGACGATGAGGTGCTCGGGCGCGAGGATCGGGATCTCGACCGGGCCGAAGCGCACCCGGCGGGCGAGCTCGGCCATGCGGCGGTGGAACTCGATGGTGGCGAAGAACACGTCGAGGTAGGAGCCGTTCCAGTCCAGGCGGGCCTGGCCGTCGCGGGCGATGAGCGCCCGATCGGCGGCGGTGACGCGGACGCCCAGCGTGCCGAGTGCGCCGAGCACCGGCGCCGCCGCCTCGGTCCCGGCGGTGAGATTTACGTCGATGTCCGTGGTCGCCCGCGGGTTGCGGTACCAGGCCAAGGCGATGGCACCGCCGTATTGGTGCGGGACACCGAGCGCGTCGAGCATCTCGTGCAGGCTCACGATGCGCGAGGCGAGCCGGCCGAGCGGGGCGGGGGTCGCGACCGTGCTCATGGAGCGGGGTCTTCGACGCGCCGGGTAGCCCGGCGTCGGGGGCGTTCCCGCGTGCGCTCGGCCACCAACCGGTTGAGAGGCGGGAAGGCCAGTGGCTCGGCCTGGCGCCTGGGCGTGAACGGTTGCACCGCTTCGGCGAACCCCAACAGGTCGATCAGGACGTCGCCGGGGTCGCGCGGGTTCGCGTCACCGTTCTCGATGGGCCCCACCGCGGCGAAGGAGGCGGCCGCTCGGCGTGACGCCTCGACGAAGCGCTGCGCGGCCGCGGGTGACAGCGCCGGGGCGACGCCAGGGGCGCGCGGTGCCGGCCGGCGGCTGCTCCGACGCACCGGCGATCCGGCTCGACGTGCCGAGGCCCGCACGGTCCGGGCGTCGAACGGGCGGCTGGCCCGGAGCCGAGCGGTTTCGAGCACCTCGTCGGTGAGGGCGGCGAAATTGGCCAGCGAGCGGGCGCGCGGGCCGTTCGCGGTGTGGACGGACTCTCTGATCTCGAAGCGCCCCTTGGGCCGGGCGACCACGTACGCCATACCCACTATGATACCCACTCTTTATACCCACTATGCCGTGGACGTGCCCGTTCGCCGTCGACGTCCACCGGCGCGCCCTGACACCCAGCCTGCGGAGATGTCGAGGAACGGCGCACCCCAGCGCGCTAAGGATGCAACGGGCCCACGAGGGCGTGCAGACCGGCGGCCGTGACGCGAGAGAAATCGCAACGCTGGTTAGCATCGGCATACATGTCCTGGGCTCGTGAATGGATGGCCCGGTGCGGCCCCGTTGGGTGGGTGACCGCGCTCCCCACTTCGTCGTGACCCGGATCTCCAATCGGTTCAGTCGGCGGATCCAGACGCGGGAGCGAGCCGAGGAGACGTTCGGATTGCCGGTCACGGCCGAGATCCCGTTCGCCGCGCCTCGCGACGCCGATGCCGCGCCTGATGTGGAGGTCGCGAGCCATCCCGGCTCGGAATCCTCGATGGCCTATCGCCAGTTGGCGGAGCACGTCGAGCGGGTCATGCAGCACGAACGCGCTCCGGGCCAGGGTGACCCGGGGGCCGGATCCGGCTTCACCATTCTGATCACCTCCGCACGCGACGAGCCGGCGCGCTCCTACGTCGCTGTCAACCTGGCGGCGGTGTTCGCCGACTCAGGTGACCGGGTCATGGTCGCCACCACCCGTGGGCTGCACGCGGGGCCAGGTGTGAAGAACGGCGCGGCCCCGCCCTCGGACGACGGTGACGGCCCCACGACGCCGACCGCCATCGTGTCGCACGCCCGACCTTCGTGGATCCCCGGTGTCTCGACACTGGCGCTCGGCCAGCTGTACTCGACGAGCGAGGGCCTGCTGCGGGGCTTCGGCCAGTTCACGGGCGCCGCGCACGAGGTCGTCAACGACCTGGTCCTCGAGGCTCCACTCCTCGACTCTCGGGAGGGGGCCGCGCTTCTCTCGCTCGTCGACCTGGTCGTCGTCGTCTGCGAGGTGGGGCGCACGGCCGTCGAGGACGGCTTCGAGAGCCAGCGCCTCTTGACGCGCGACATGTTCCTCCCGGTGCTCGGCCTCGTCCTGGCCCACGCGCCCGCCTAGCGCGACGGCGACTTCGCCGAGGACTTCGGGCGGTGAAGACCGATGACCGACAACCACCCACAGGTGGACCCTCGAGATGGTCGAAAAACGAGTGCGCAAGCCCAGGTCGTCAAAAAGGGACCGCTCTTCGGGCTGTGCCCACCTGGGTGGCCGACTTGAACCCTTTCATGTCGGCGCTTCGGTCAGACATAACCTGAGCTTGCGCGCAACAATTTACGCCCAAGATCCTGCTCATTCAAGAGTGCTCTCCTGCGGCGCACGGAGGGCCAGCTCAGGCGTTGGTGCTCGGCCCCAACCCGAGCGCGGCGTAGATCTCGCGGGTCGCGCTCGACGTGTTGAACGTATAGAAGTGCAGCCCTGGCACGCCGGACTCGAGCAGTTGCGAGCACAGATCGGTGGCCAGCACCACGCCCTCCTTGCGCACCGCGTCGGAACCGCCCCGTTGGTCGGCCGCATGCAGCCGTTCTTCCATCCAGGGCGGGGCCGCCGCGCCCATGGCGCCCAGCCGCCCCATGGTCGACAGCGAGGTGACGGGCAGGATGCCCGGCAGCACCGGGGTGTCGATGCCCCGCTCGCGCAGTTCGGCCACCAAACCCTTGTACTCCGACGCCTCGAAGAAAAACTGGGTCACCCCGAAGTCGGCCAGCGCGAGCTTGGCGGCCAGGTAGTCGCGGTCGCTCGGCCTGTCGGGCGAGCGCGGGTGCCCGGCCGGGTGGGCGGCCACCCCGATGGAGAACCCCCCGATGGCCCGGGCCAGCTGGACCAGCTCGGTGGCGTAGGCCAACTCCCCCGGGCCGGCGTCGGGGTCCGTCGGCGGGTCGCCGCCGAGCGCCATCAGGTTCTCGATCCCCGCCTTGCGCAACGCCACCAAGATGTCGGCCAGCTCCAGCCGGGAGTGCGCCACGCAGATGAGGTGCGCCATCGGGTTCAGGCGCGTCGTGTGGAGCATGCCCGAGACGAGGTCGAACGTGCGCTGCCGCGACTCTGCGCCGCCGCGATAGGTGACGGAGACGAAGGACGGCTCGAGCGGCTGCAGCTCGGCGATCGTGCGCGCCAGAGTCGTCAGCTCCTTGTCGTTCTTCGGCGGAAAGAACTCGAAGGAGTAGGTCGGCCCGGCGTCGAGCAGCTCGGCGATGCGCGTCACGCCTCCACCCGCCCGAAGTCATCTTCCAACCGGACGATGTCGTCTTCGCCGAAGTACGTCCCGTGCTGCACTTCGATGAGCACCACGTCGGTGTCCCCGGCGTTGCCGACGCGGTGGGCGCCCCCCAGCGGGATGTCGATGGACTGCCCGGCCGCGAGCTCGATGACGCGGCCGTCGAGCGTCACCTGCGCCGTGCCGGACACGATGAACCAGTGCTCGGCCCGCTTGAAGTGCCGCTGGTAGCTGAGGCGCTTGCCCGGGTGCACCACGAGGCGCTTGACCTTGTGGTCCGGGGCGCCGTCATCGAGGACGGTGTAGTTGCCCCACGGGCGTTCGGAGTATTCGCGTTCGCTCACCTGGTCTGCTTCTCCCCTGGCTGCCGTCGCTGCGGTCGCCCCGCGTCGGGGGCGCTCACCGGGCCGACAGCTCCGCCGCGGCCAGCGCGTTGCGCAACAGCATGGCACGCGTCATGGGCCCAACCCCGCCGAGGCGTGGTGTGATCCAGCCCGCCACCTCGGCGACGTCGGGGGCGGCGTCGGGGATCAGCTTCTTGCCCTCGAAGCTCGTGCCGGCCGACACGACGGCCGCGCCCGGTTTGACCATGTCCGCCGTCAGCACGTGCGGCCGGCCGGCCGCCGCCACCACGATGTCGCCCGTCCGCACGATCCGGGCCATGTCCTCCGCACCCACGCCGGTGTGCACGACGGTCACCGCGGCATTGAGCCCGGGACGCTTGAGGGTGAGCAGGTTGGCCAGCGGCCGGCCGATTGTCACGCCGCGGCCGATGATCACCGCGTGCCGGCCCTCCACCGGGACGTCGTAGGAGTGCAACAGCTCGACGATGCCCGCCGGCGTGCACGGCAGCGGCCCGGGCGACCCGAGCACCAACCGCCCCAGGTTGATCGGGTGCAGCCCGTCCGCGTCCTTGGCCGGGTCCACGGCCAGCAACGCTTGCTCCTCGTCCAGCCCGGCGGGCAGCGGCAGCTGGACCAGGTACGCGCTCACCTTGGGGTCGGCGTTGAAGCGGGCGATGGCGTCCATCACGTCGGCCTGCGTGGCCGTTGCCGGCAGGTGCTCGCCGGCCGAGTAGATCCCGAGCGCGGCGCAGTCCTCGTGCTTGAGTGAGACGTAACGCGCGCTCGGCGCGTCGTCGCCCACCAGGATCGTGCCGAGCCCGACGTGGATGCCCTCGGCAGCCAGCGTCGCGGCGCGGTCAGCCACCTCCGCTTTGATCCGTGCGGCGACCGCCTCGCCGTCGAGGAGGATGGCCGCCATCAGTGCTTGAAGTGCCGTTCGCCGGTCATGACCATGGCCAGGCCGGCCTCGTCGGCGGCCGCCACCACCTCGCCGTCCTTCACCGATCCACCGGGCTGGACCACCGCGGTGACCCCGGCGTCGGCCAGGACCAAGAGCCCGTCGGGGAATGGGAAGAAGGCGTCGCTCGCCCCTGCCCCGCCCTTGGCCCGCTCCCCCGCCTTCTGCACGGCGATCTCCGCCGCCACCACCCGCGACTGCTGGCCCGCGCCGACGCCGACGGCCTGGCCGTCGGTCACGACGGCAATGGCGTTGGACGTCGTGCGCCCGCACACCCGCCAGGCCAGGGCGAGGTCGCGCCACTCGTCCTCGGTTGGCGCGCGCTTCGTGACGGTCTGCCACGACGTGCGCGGAGACAGAAAGGCGTCGGCGTCCTGCACGAGGACGCTCGATCCGAGGCTGCGCAGCTGGCGCACGGCGCGCTCGGGGCCGGGACCCGACAAGAGCCGCGTCGCCTTGCGCCTCTTCACCAGCCGCTCGACCGCCTCCGGCGCGTACGACGATGCGATGATGACGTCGGCCTGCGGCCCCGCCGCGATGGCGTCGGCCAACTCGGCGCTCACGTCGCCGCCGATCGCCACGACGCCGCCGAACGCACTGAGCGGGTCGCACTCGAGGGCGCGCTCGTAGGCAGTCACGAGATCGCCGGCCACCGCAGCACCACACGGGTTGGCGTGCTTGATGATGGCGACCGCCACCTCGTCGCTCCCGGCCTCGCCGGCGTCGCTCGCCAGCTCGTGCACAAGGCGCCAGGCGGCGTCGCCGTCGAAGATGTTGAGGTAGGACAGCGCAGAGCCACCGTGCTGCTCCACCGAGTCCCACCAGCTCGCTGTCCCAGCCACCCGGTACCGGGAGCCACGTTGGTGCGGGTTCTCGCCGTAGCGCAGCACCTCGGTGCGTTCGAGCGTGAGGTGCAGTGTCGGCGGCAAGATGGCCGACAGTTCGGACTCCTCCACGTCGCCTTCGGTCGCACCCGCCAGTTCGGTCACCGGTGTCGGTCCGCCGCCGTCGAGCCAGGCGACAATCGCCGCGTCGTAGGCCGCAGTGTGGGCGAAAGCGGCCCGGGCCAGCCGCCGGCGGGTCGCCGAGGACAACGACCCGGCTGCGCGCAGCTCCTCTAGGACGACGGGGTAATCGGCCGGCGAGGTCACCACACCGACGTGCTCGTGGTTCTTCGCTGCGGCGCGCACCATCGTCGGCCCGCCGACGTCGATCAGCTCGATAGAGGGATCAGACGAGAACGGGTAGAGGTTCACCACCACGAGGTCGATCGCCTCGATGCCGTTGGCCTCGAGGTCGGCCACGTGCTCGGCTTTTGAGCGATCGGCCAGGATGCCGCCGTGGATCTTGGGGTGCAGGGTCTTGACGCGGCCGCCCAGCATCTCGGGCGAGCCGGTCACCTCGGCCACCTCAGTGTGCGCGAGTCCCGCCTCACGCAGCTTGGCCGAGGTGTTGCCACTCGCCACCAGCTCCCAGCCCAGGTCCGCCAGCCCCTGCGCGAACGCGACCAGCCCCTCCTTGTCGTACACCGACAACAGGGCGATCACTGCGTCATCTCCCGGTCCATGCCTCTTCTTTCTCTTCGCTGTGATCTTTGCTGCCCGCCGGGCCGCCCCGCGTCGGTCCGATCCGGCGGCCGGCCTCCAGTTCGCCCAGCGCCCAGGCCACCGTTGCGGGATAGAGCGCACGCTCGGCCACCTTGATGCGCTCGTGCAGCGTCTCCTCCGTGTCGTCGGGCAGCACGGGCACGGCCTCTTGGGCCAGGATCGGACCCGCGTCCATCTCGAGCGTGGCCAGGTGCACGGTGCAGCCCGTCTCGCGCACGCCGGCTGCCAGCGCGTCACGCACGCCATGCCAACCGGGGAACGCCGGCAGCAGGGCGGGATGGGTATTGAGCATGCGACCCGGGAAGGCACCGTGCACGGCCTCGGTCATGACGGTGCCGAAGCCGGCCATGGCAACCAGGTCGACCTGGTGCGCCACCAGCGTCGCGGCCACCGTGGCGGTGAACCCCTCCCGGTCGAAGTCGGGCCCGAAGCCGCCATAGGCCTTCCGGTCGACCAGCTCGGCCGCGGCGCCCTGCCCCTCGGCCAGGGTGAGGCCGGCGCAGGGACGGTCGGCCAGGACCGTTGTCACCGGCAGCCCCGCGTCGAACATGGCCCGCAGAATCGTCCCGGAACCCGAGACAAGGACCGCGAGACGCACGAGGACAATCTAGTGGAGCCGACCACGCTTCCGACCTGGGATCCCGGTCACGTTCCCCCGGGGCTTTCGGCGTGTTTTCCAGGTAAGGGGTGTGCTGGCACCCCGGGATGGATCGGGTGGTAGCGCCCTGTTCTGCACATGTCATTCGGGGGACGCTGAGGGACGGAAAGAGAAATGTTGGAGCGTGGCGATCGTCTCCACTCAAGGCGGTGCCCGGTGGAGCTCGTCTCTGCGTTCCCGAGTATTCAACGAAAGGGGCGTACATGACTGACTTGACCTTCAAACGGTGGCTCGGCCCGCTGGGCCTGTTGGCTGCCGTGCTCATCTTCCTCGGACTCGGGCCACTCGGCGGGAACCAGCCCGGCGAGAACGCGTCCGGGGTTTCTGTGGTGCACTACATCAACACCCATACGGCCCAGGCCTGGGCGTCCATCTACGTGGCCGCAGCCGGCCTGGCCCTTCTGACCGTGTTCTTCGTAACGGTGTACGGGGTGCTGCGGACGACCAATCAGAAAGTACTGCCGAACAGCTTCTTTGCGGCCATGCTCATCTTCATCACGAGCTTTGTTGCCAGCGGTTCCCTCGAAGTGATCACGATCACGGCGTCGCACAGTCATGAGTACGCCGTCGCGCACGTCGCGAACTTCTCGTCGGACAACGCCGAGCTCGGGATGGTCGTGGGTCTGGCGATGCTCACCCTCATCGCAGCGCTGGCCATTCTGACCAACCTCGACAGGCTCGGGCTGCCCAAGGCGCTCGGCTGGTACTCGCTGCTCGTCGCCGTCGTTTCCTGCCTCGGTCCGGTCGGCGGCTTTGCCTTCGTGTTCGGGCTCCCGATCTGGGTGATCGTGACTGGCTTCGTGATCTCGACGAAGACGCGGCGCGGCACGCTCGGCTCATCGGATGACGGAGGCGCGGCCGCAGTGGCGGCACCGCCCCGGCAAACCGTCGCGGCTTAGCACTCGCGAGGCCTCTGCCTCGAACGCGTGCCTCAGCAGGCCCGCTCTGCCCAAATTCAGCCGGTGCGGGCCTGCTGTCGCGTGCAGCGCAGCTCGGCTCAGCCGAGCCCGCGCACGATGGCGACCATCTTCTCGCCGCATTCGGTCGGGTTCTGCGCCACCGCGACCCCGGCGGCAGACAGCGCGTCCATCTTGGCCTGGGCCGTCCCGGCCGAACCCGAGATGATGGCGCCGGCGTGGCCCATCTTGCGTCCCGGTGGTGCCGTCACCCCGGCGATGTAGGCCGCCACCGGCTTCGTCATGTTGGCGGCGATGAACTCGGCCGCTTTCTCCTCCTCGGACCCGCCGATCTCTCCGATCATCATGACGGCCTTCGTGTCCGGATCCTTCTCGAAGGCGGCCAGGCAATCGATGAAGTTCGTGCCGGGCACTGGGTCACCGCCGATGCCGACACAGGTTGTCTGGCCGACGCCCTGCTGCGAGAGCTCGTGCAGTGCCTGGTAGGTCAGCGTGCCCGACCGCGAGACGATGCCCACCGGCCCGCCCGCCAACGCGATGTCGCCCGACGTGATGCCGATGTTGCACTTTCCGGGACTGATGATCCCAGGACAGTTCGGCCCGAGCAGGCGAGTGGCCGGGAAGTCCTGCACCAGGCGGTTGTAGGCCACCGCCTCGTCCTGCGCCGGGATGCCCTCGGTGATGCACACGATGAAGGCGATACCCGCCTCGGCGGCCTCGATGATGGCGTCGGCTGCACCACGTGGCGGCACGCTGATGAACGACGCGGTGGCGCCGGTCTCCTTCACGGCCTCGGCCACCGACGAGTAGACCGGGATGCCCTCGATCGATTCGCCCCCGCGCTTGGGGTTGGTGCCGGCCACGACCTTGGTGCCGTACGCCTTGTTCCGCAGGCCGTGGTACAGCCCCTGGCTGGTCGGGCTGATCCCTTGGATCACGACCTTGGTCGTCTCGTCGACGAAGATGCTCACGTTCTGTCCTCTCAGTCCTCTTGCGTCGTGGGTGACTCGGGTTACGCCTTGGCCAGCGCGACGGCGCGCCGGGCGGCGTCGAGCATCGTGGGCTCGGCGATGAGCGAGTCCGACAAGTGGTCGACCAGTAGGGCGCGACCCTGTTCGGCGTTGGTGCCGTCGAGGCGCATGACCACCGGGGAGCTCAGGCTGACCCGTCCCAAGGCCTCGATGATGCCCTTGGCAACCTCGTCGACGCGGGTGATGCCCCCGAAGATGTTCACGAAGATCGACTTCACCGCCGGGTCGGCGTTGATCACCTCGAGGGCGGCGGCCATCACGTCGGCATTGGCCCCGCCGCCGATGTCGAGGAAGTTGGCCGCCGAGCCGCCAACTTGAGTCACGACGTCGAGCGTCGACATGGCGAGGCCGGCCCCGTTGGCGATGATGCCGACGTCGCCGGAGAGGCCGATGTAGTTGAGCCCCTTCTCCTTCGCCATCTTCTCCCGCGGGTCGATGTCGGAGTCGTCCTCGAACTCCTCCCATTCGGGGTGGCGGAACGATGCGTTCTCATCGAGCGTCACCTTGGCGTCCAGCGCGTGCACCTTGCCCTCGGGGGTCAAGATCAGCGGGTTGATCTCGGCCAGGTCGCAGTCGCCCTCGACGTAACAGTGGTACAGGCGCACGAGAAGCGTCGTCGCTTGCTCGCGGGCCTCGGGGTCGAGGTTGGCCCGGTCGACCCACTCGCGCGCCTGCTCCTCGTTGATCCCGGCAACCGGGTCGATGTGGATCCTGGCGATGGCGTCGGGGTTGGTTTCCGCCACCTCTTCGATCTCGACGCCCCCCTCGGCCGAGAGCATCCCGAGGTGGAGCTTGGCCTGGCGGTCCAGAGTGAAGCTGGCGTAGTACTCCTTGGCGATGTCCGACGCGTGCTCGACCCAGAGTCGCTTGACCACGTGGCCCTTGATGTCGAGACCGAGGATGTTGCCGGCGTGGAGGCGCACCTCGTCGGCGTCGGCGGCCAGCTTCACTCCGCCCGCCTTGCCCCGTCCCCCGACCTTCACCTGGGCCTTGACCACCACTGGGTAGCCGGCACCCTCGGCCTGCGCGACGGCCTCGTCGACGGTGTCGGCCACCCCGCCCGGCGAAGTCGGGATGCCGAAGCGGGCGAAGTACTGCTTGCCCTGGTACTCGTAGAGGTCCACTTTGGGTCCTGTCTCCTTTGCCGATTCCTTGTCGCTGTCGGCTTCTTCGGTGGGGTCGGTGTCGCGTACTTGTTTCCGGTGCCTCCGGACGGGTGGGAAACCGGCGGGCCCGCTTTGGGCGCCCGCCGGGGATCGAGCGATCAGCCCTGCAGGGCCTCCTCGCGCGCGTCGAGGGCGTCGGCGAGCCAGGAGCCGATCGAGTCGAGAGGCGCCCCGGGCGTGAAGACCTGGGCGACGCCCTGCTCCTTGAGCACCGGGATGTCGGCCTCGGGGATGATCCCGCCGACGATGACCAACACGTCGCTCCGTCCGGCCTCGGCCAACAGCGAGATGACCCTGGGCACCAAGGTGAGGTGGGCGCCAGAGAGGAGGGACAGCCCAACGGCGTCGGCGTCCTCTTGGATCACGGCCTGAACGACCTGTTCGGGCGTCTGGTGGAGGCCGGTGTAGACGACCTCGAAGCCGCTGTCACGCAGGGCGCGGGCGATCACCTTGGCCCCCCGGTCGTGCCCATCAAGGCCGGGCTTGGCCACGACCACCCTGTAGGGACGCTTCATCGGGTTCCCAGGATACGGACGGGCCTGCGGGGGCGCCAGATGGTGGCCCGGGTCGGGCTCAGACTTTCGGCCGCCGGGAAGCCGCAACGTCCTGTGCGAAGCGGTCACAGACGTCCACCATGGCCTGGTGGAAGGCGATCCCCAACTGGAGGGTCAGGCCCGGTAGTGCATCCCCCGCGTCGGCGGCGCCGGCCACGGGTTCGATCGCCTGCAGTGCGTGGACCCGCTCCGCACTCCTGGCCCGGACGCCACCAGCAGCGAGCCGGCATCTGCGTCCGTTGCGACATCGGCGAAGAAGAGCTTCACCAGCCCCAGGTCCCGGAGCTCGAAGGGCATGGGCGCCGCCTCGGCCACCCAGCCCGCCAACGCCCGCTCGCCCGCCGCGGTGGCGGTCGTACACGCGCCGCGGTCGCTTGCCGCGAGGCTCCTCCCTGCCCTCGATCAGCCCTTCCTCTTCGAGGCGCCGAAGCGCCGGGTAGATCTGCACGTGCGAGATGGTCCAGAAGAATCGGATGGAGAGTCCGACCCGCTTGACAGGGCCATACCGATTATCATAACCTATTCACATAACATATATGTGAACCATTGCGTAGAAGGAAGCGGCTATGGCGTCGCCTAACGAGACACTCGCCATCCGGAAAGCAATGGAGGCGCACGACGTCGAGGCCGTCGTTGACTGCTTCGCTCCGAACGCCGTCGTGTACTCACCGTTTACGGCGCGGACGTCTTTCCGTGGCCGGGAGCAGATTCGAATGCTCACTTCGGTCGTCCTCGAGGTGGCTGATGGCTTTCGTTACACCAGCGAAGTGCGAGGGGAGAACGAGGCCTATCTCCGGTCCGCGGCCCGTATCGACGGGCGCGACATCGAGTTCGTCGATCATCTCCGTTTCGGAACGGACGGCCTCATAGAGGAGCTGACCCTCTTCGCCCGGCCGCTGCCCGCCGCGGCTGTCGGGCTCCGCGTGATCGGTGCAGCCCTTGGGAGAAGGAACAGCGCAGCGCGCGGCGCGGTCATTTCTGTATTGGCCGCACCGCTCGGGTTGATGACCCGTGTCGGGGACGCCGTCGGGATTGCGCTCGTACGTCCAGCCCTGGAGACCGCCTCACCCGAATGAACGTGGGTCCGGGCGGCACCGTAGCCGCAGGCGGCGGCTCAACCGGCGGGTGCCGGTTCGCAGATGACGACCGGGATGTCCCGGGTGTGTTGCGCTGGTAGCCCTGGTAGCCCTTGTAGACCTTCACCAGCTCCGGCCAGAGCGCCGCCTTCTCCTCGGGCGATGCCGTGCGGGCGCGCATCGCCCGAGTGCGGGAGCCGATCGTGATCTCCACGTCGGGGTTGGCGGCGAGGTTCTTGTACCAGATCGGGTCATCCGAGTAGCCGCCCTTTGACGCCACCAGCACGATGCGATCTTCCGAGTGAATCGGCGAGGTGAGCAGCGTCGATCGCCGCTCGCCCGTCTTGCGGCCGATCGTGTGCAGCTCGAGGGGTTGCATACCGCCTACAGAGCGTGGAAGCCGGCCACCGCTGAGCTTGAGCAGCGCCCGATGACCGTTTTCGAGCATCCAAGCGCCGACTCTGATCGCCCTGTCGTTCATGTCCGTCCCGTCCCGCTCTGCTCGGTCACCGTGTGGCACCCGAAACGTCGGTCGATGCAGCTCGGAGCGTACCGACTGGACCCCGGCCCCTCTCGATCCGACTCGTGCTGGGGCGATCAGGCCTTCCGTAGCGGCGTCGCCGACAACAACAAGTTCTTCTTCCCGACCGAATCGAAGTCGACCGTGGCCTGCGCCCGTGAGCCCTCGCCTTTGGCGCTGATCACCACACCCCGGCCCCAGTGGTCGTGGAGGACCTCGTCGCCGGGCGAGAGCCCGAGGTCCTCGGCCCCCGTGCTCCCCCGTCCCTTCGACTTGGCCGCGCCGGCCCGGGCCGCCAACGACACCGCCGGCGCGAACGTCGCGCCGCGGAGGTGCTCGTCGCCCGAGATCGAGTCGTAGCCGGTGCCTCGCCGGGGCGACCCGAGTCCGACCTCCTCGACCAGATGCGCCGGCACCTCGGTGAGAAACCGGCTCGGCATGGCCGCCTGCGTCCGCCCCCACGTCGTGCGCGACCACGCGTGCGAGATCGCCAGGTGTTGGCGCGCCCTGGTGATCCCGACGTAGAAGAGCCGGCGCTCCTCCTCGAGCTCTGTCGGCTCGGCCAGCGAGCGGAAGTGCGGGAAGATCCCCTCCTCCAGACCCACCACGAAGACCGCCGGGTACTCGAGCCCCTTGGCGGTGTGCAGGGTCATGAGCGAGACGCGCGTCCCGTCGGACTCGAGCTCGTCGGAGTCGGCGACCAGCGCCACCGTCTCGAGGAAGCCGATCACGTCGTCGAAGTCGCCCGCCTGGGTGGCCAGTTCGGCCAGGTTCTCGATCCGCCCGTCCGCCTCGTGCGTGTGCTCGGCCACCAGCTCGGCCAGGTAGCCGGTGCGATCCGCCACCAGCTGGACGAAGTCGGCCGGGTTGATCGTCTGGACGAGCGGGCGCAGCTCGCCGAGGGTCTTGGACAGCTGCTCGGCGCCCTTGAGCGCCTTCCCGGTGAGCCCGGCGTCGTCCCCCCGCTCGATGGCAGCCGAGAACGGCACGCCGTTGACCTGAGCCCAGGCGGCGAGGCGGGCGACCGAGGTATCGCCGATGCCGCGCTTGGGGACGTTGACGATGCGGCGCGCCGAGACCTCGTCGTCGGGGTTGGCCAGGACGCGGATGTAGGCGAGGACGTCCTTGATCTCGCGGCGGTCGTAGAACTTGGCCCCGCCGACCACCTTGTAGGGGATGCCGCTGAACTTCATGGATGTCTCGAGCGGGAGCGACTGCGCGTTGGTGCGGTAGAACACCGCGACGTCGCCCCACGACAGACCCCCTGACGCGTGCAGCCGCAGGATCTCGCTCGTAACCCAGGCCGCCTCGTCGCGCTCGTCCTCGGCGCGGTAGCGCTTGACGGGCCCGCCGGTGTCGCCGACGGTGAAGAGCTCCTTGGACTGGCGGCCGATGTTGTTGGCGATGACGGCGTTGGCCGCATCGAGGATCGTCTGGGTGGAGCGGAAGTTCTGTTCCAGCAAGATCGTGGTCACGTTCGGGAAGGCCCGCTCGAACTCCAAGATGTTGCGAATGTCGGCGCCGCGCCAGCGGTAGACCGACTGGTCGGAATCCCCCACCACGCACACGTTGCCGTGCGCCTCGCCAAGGAGCTTCACGATCTCGTTCTGCGCGTGGTTCGTGTCCTGGAACTCGTCGACCAGGATGTGCTGGAATCGCTCCTGATACTTGGCGCGGATGTCGTCGGCCGACTGCAACAGGTTGGCCGTCACCATGAGCAGGTCGTCGAAGTCCATCGCGTTCGCCGCGAGCAGCCGCTGCTGGTACTGCCGGTACACGTCGGCGATGCGCTTGCGGAAGGGGTCGGGTCCGTTGGCTGCTTCGGCGGCGAACGTCTCGAAGTCGACCAGCTCGGACTTGGCCTGGCTGATCACCCCCTGGACGGCGCGAGAAGGCAGGCGCTTCTGGTCGAAGCCGAGTTCGGCCGTGATCATCTCGATCATGCGCCGGCTGTCGGTGTCGTCGTAGACGGTGAAGCCGGAGCGGTAACCGAGGCGGTCGGCGTTCATGCGCAGGATGCGCAGGCAGGCCGAGTGAAAAGTGGATACCCACATCTTGTCGGCGGCGCCGCCGACGAGGTCGACGACGCGAGAACGCATCTCGCCGGCCGCCTTGTTGGTGAAGGTGATGGCCAAGATCCCCCAGGGCGCGGCGTCGCCGGTCGCCATGAGGTGGGCGATGCGCCGGGTCAGCACCCGTGTCTTGCCCGAGCCGGCGCCGGCCACGATCAGCAGGGGACCGCCCCGGTGCTCCACCGCCGCCCGTTGCGGCAGGGTCAGGTCGTCGAGGAGCGCGGCGGGGTTGCCCGCGAAGGCGCCTGCCTTGGTGGCTGAGCGGCGGCGGCGCCGGCGTCCGTCGTCGGCGCCTTCGGCGTAGCCGGGATCGGCACTCGGATCGAACTCGTCGTCGTCTGCGCTGGCCGCGGCGACCTCTCTCTCGGCGGCCTGCGCGGCGACCCCCTCGTCGGAGGTATCGAACAGCTGGCCGTTGCCGTTGCCTGAGCCGTCGGAGTTGGAGTTGGAGTTGGAGTTGGAGTTGGAGTTGCCTGGGGTCTCGTGCGCACCGCGCCCGCCGCTTGCCGGCGTCATGGTCACTCCCACTCGATGGTGCCGGGCGGCTTCGACGTGACGTCGAGCGCCACCCGGTTCACGCCCTCCACCTCGTTGATGATGCGCGAGGCGATGCGCTCGACCAGGTCGTAGGGCAGGCGGGCCCAGTCCGCCGTCATGGCGTCGTCGCTCGTAACGGCGCGGATCACGACCGGGTAGGCGTAGGTGCGGCCGTCGCCCATGACGCCCACGGTGCGCACGGCCGGCAGGACGGCGAAGCTCTGCCACAGCTCACGGTAGAGGCCGGCCCGGCGGATCTCCTCGACCACCACCGCGTCCGCCGCTCGGAGGATCTCGGCCCGCTCGGGCGTCACCTCGCCGATGATGCGCACGCCCAGACCCGGCCCCGGGAAGGGCTGCCGCCACACGATCTCGTGCGGCAGGCCGAGCTCTTCGCCTACCGCGCGCACCTCGTCCTTGAACAGCAGGCGCAGCGGCTCGACCAGCTCGAACTTCAGGTCGTCGGGCAGTCCGCCCACGTTGTGGTGCGACTTGATGTTGGCGGCAGTGTCGCT
>DASZLL010000135.1:0-11019 GCA_035552395.1 Acidimicrobiales bacterium | reverse complement strand
TCGCGCTCTCCGAGGCGGTGACGGGCCCCTACGACGTCATCGCCCGGGCCGAGGCCTCCTCGATGAACGACCTCGGCCGCATGATCGTCCGGGACCTCCAGCACATCGAGGGCATTACCCGGACCATCACGTGCCCCATCGTCCGCCTCTGACCCAACGCCACTAGCAACCCATTCCGGTCAGCCGGCCGGCCGCCTCTGCGCCGGCGGCCGGCTGCCTTCCCGCCGCTGGGCGGCCCGCACCGCACCGCACCGCACCGCACCGCACCGCACCGCACCGCGGCGAAACGGGGGTCGCGCGCGCTTGCATACGCGGCGGACCCGGCGCTTCCTCCAGGTGCATATGACGGCGTCGACCCCGCGTAGACATCCGGCGCGAGCCCCGCCGACGCCGCGTATGCCGTGGTCGACGAGGACCCGGATTTCCCGCATATGCCGTTCGTCGCGGATAACCGGTTTCTCGGCATATAGACCCGTGAGCGACCCGCCGCATCCTCTGGCTGGACGGCGCACCGGCGTCGACCTCCGGTCTGCAACCCCAGGGAGCCGTCCCGTCAATAGGCGTTTGGCAGCGATGCGTTGCCGAGCGAATCCGGACCCTCCGAATTTGCCGCGAATGTGCAATTTCACGATTCACTGAAACCCAACTGGGTAGGTGTCGTCGACCCTCAAACGAGGGGGCTAATCCCCCCCACCGATCCCGACCCAGGAGCCAGCAAGCCCATGCCTTCTCCCCCGACGCGGCGTCGCCGCGCCGCCGGACTGCTTCCGATCCTCCTCGTGGTGACCTGCGCGCACATCGTCGTGCCGATCGCAAGCTCCCGACCGAGGAGGCCGCAACCCACGCCTCCTCCTCCTCCGACGCGGCGTCGCCGCGCCGCCGGGCTGCTTCCGATCCTCCTCCTTGCGACCGGCGCGGTCATCGCCGTGCAGGTCGCCAACTTCGGCCACGTGTCTGCAGCGCGAGCCCACGTGTCCAGCGCAGCGGTGGCCCAGGTCCACCGCGTCGTGAAGCCGAGACCCCCACGAGTGGGCATGCCCACGACCACCACGTCGACCTCTCCGCCTGCGACGACCACGACATCAACGACGTCGCCGCCACCAACGCCGGCCCCGCCGGCTCCAGCCCCACCTCCCCCCACCACGACCACAACGACCTCACCTCCTCCGCCGGCGCCGCCAGAGACGCCCGCCGTGGAACTGTCACCCTCGAGCGCTCTCCCCCCCATGGGCCAGGCCACGGCGTCGGGCTGCGACGCCGCGCTGACCTACCTGACCGCGTACGCCTATCCCGGCTTCACGTTCGAGTGCCCCGGCGATGCCCTGGGCCGCCAGGCGATGACGTGCGACAACGAGCCCGGCGTCTGCCCGAACGAGTTGCTCATCGCCATCGCAGACGCCTGCCCGGCGGCGTACATGAACGAGGCGTCCAACTCGTGGGTGCTGATGGGACAATCGACGGCGCCCATCGACCCCTACGGGACGTGTTGAGTTGTCACACGCCGGTCTCGTCGGGGCCTCATTCGGCGACGCAAGGCGACGGAACTAGCTGAGCGCCCCCGACTCGCGCAGTTTCGTCACGGCGCCTTCGGACACGCCCCACTCGACCAAACCGGAGATCGTGTCGGCGCCGGGCGGCGAGGGCGGCTTGGAGATGGCGGACGGCGTGCGCGAGAAGCGCGGCGCCGGCGCCGGCTGAATGGCGCCTTCGACCTCGACGAAGGTCGAGCGCGCCACATTGTGCGGGTGCAGGTGCGCCTCCCAGGGCGAGAGGACCGGCACCACACAGGCGTCGGTGCCGTCGAAGATGACGGACCACTCGTTGCGGGTCTTGGTCTTGAAGATCTCCCCGAAGCGAGCCTTCATGGCCGACCACTCGTCACGAGCCATCTGGTGCGGCAGTGACGAGTCGCCGTCGAGCCCGAGTCCCTTGATCAGCTCGGCGTAGAACTGCGCCTCGATGCCCCCGACCGCCATCCACTTGCCGTCGGAGGTCTCGTAGACCTCGTAGAAGGGCGCACCGGTGTCGAGCATGTTCGCCCCGCGCTCGTCACCCCAGAGCCCGTGACGGTGGAACGCGTGGATCATCGTCATTAGCGAGGCGGCGCCGTCGACCATGGCGGCGTCGACGACCTGACCCTCTCCCGAGCGGGCCGCCTCCAACAGCGCGGCCACCATGCCGAACGCCAGGAGCATGCCGCCACCGCCGAAGTCGCCGACGAGGTTGAGCGGCGGGACGGGCGCCGAGTCGGCTCGACCCAAGGACCACAGCGCGCCGCCGATGGCGATGTAATCGATATCGTGCCCCGCCATCGGAGCCATCGGCCCGTCCTGACCCCAGCCGGTCATGCGGCCGTAGACCAGGCGCTTGTTGCGGGCGAGGCACTCCTCGGGCCCCACGCCGAGGCGCTCGGCCACCCCGGGACGGAATCCCTCAATCAGCCCGTCGGCCTGCTCGACCAGTTCGAGTACGAGCGCCAGCGCGTCGGGGTTCTTCAGGTCGATGCCGACGGAAGGCCGGGACCGGTTCAAGAGGTCCCAATAGGAGCCGGAGCCGGACTCGGCGAACGCGTCCCCCGCCTCCACGGCACCGGCAGGCGCACGCTCGAGGCGCAGCACCTGGGCGCCGGCGTCGGCCAGCATCATGCAGGTGAAGGGCGCGGGCCCGATCCCCGCCAGCTCGATGATCTTGATCCCGCTGAGCGGGCCACTACGTCCTCGGTCGGCCATTGCAGGATCGTGACCCGGGCCGCCGGGGGCGGTCAAGCTGGAGGACGTGCCCACCGCCCGTGCGCCCGGACGAGTCACCGTCATCGGCGACCACACCGACTACAACGGCGGGCTCTCGCTGCCCGTGGCCATCGACTTGGCCACCGAGGTCACCTATACGCCCAAGCCGGACAGCTTCCTCGTCGGGATCGACTCGGACCAGTTTCCCGGCCAGCCGGTCGAGATCGCCGTCGACGGCGGCTGGAGCTGGGGCGCCGCGGCCGCCGCGGCCGGGATGCCGCTGCCCGAGCACGGCCTGTTGGCGGCGGGGCTCCTCCGGCTGCAGCGGCCGGCGGCCGGCGGGTCGATCAAGGTGACGAGCACGCTGCCAGTCGGCGCCGGGCTGTCGTCGAGCGCAGCCTTCTCGGTCGCGCTGCTGCTCGCGCTCGGGCACCGCGACGATCCGATGGCGCTGGCCACCACCTGCCAGGAGGCCGAGCGCAGCGCCGGCGCCCACGTCGGCCTGCTCGACCCGCTGGCGATCGCTGGAGCGGCAGAAGGGCACGCGCTCCACATCGACTTCCACACGCTCGAGCTGCGACAGGTAGCGATCCCTGAGGATGCCGCGTTTGTCGTCGTGCACAGCGAGGCGCCGCGGCTGTTGGTCGACTCGCCGTACGCCACGAGGCGGGCGGAGTGCGAGCGGGCGGCGCACGTGCTTGGGCGCCCACTTGGGTTGTGCACGCTCGGTGACCTGAGCGAGCTGAGCGAACCGGTCTTGCGACGGCGGGCGCGGCACGTCGTCACCGAGTGCGCCCGGGTCAGAGAGGCCGAACGGGTGATGGCGCGGGGCAACCTGGTCGCGCTCGGCGCCATCATGACCGAGGGGCACCGGAGCTTGGCCGTCGACTATCGGGTCTCGGTGCCCGCCGTCGACGAGTTGGTCGACGGATTGCTGGCGATGCCGGGCGTGTTGGGGGCGCGCATGTCGGGGGGCGGGTTCGGCGGGTGCGTCATCGCGCTGTGCACGGGCGACTCGCCGGCGTTGGATCCGATGGCCCACTCGCCGAGACGGGCCTGGCGGATCAGCCCGGCGGGCGGAGCAAAGCTGCTGCCTGCGACGTAGCGACGAGCGCGTCGAGGACGGCGAGGGCGCGGCCGCTCTCGATCGACTCGGACGCCAGGGCGAGGCCCGAGACGAGGTCGTCGACGCGGCCCGCCACCATGAGCGCGGCGGCGGCGTTGAGGACGCCGATGTCGCGGCGGGCGCCCGTCTCGCCCTCGAGCACGGAGCGGATGACCTTGGCGTTGAAGGCGGCGTCGCCGCCCTTGAGGTCGGCCATGGTGGCGGGAGCGAGGCCAAGGGTGCGGGGGTCGACGCGCCACTCGGCGAGCTCGAAGTTGCCGGCGCTGTCGCCGCGGACCTCGAGGACGTCGCCCGGGGAGGTGACGCTCAACTCATCGAGGCCGTCGTCGGCGTGGATGATGAAGGTGCGGCGGCTGCCGGTGGCGCCGAAGACGCCGGCCATGATCGGCGCCATGGCGGGGTCGGAGACGCCGACGAGTTGGTATCTGGTGCGGGCGGGGTTGGTGAGCGGGCCGAGGTAGTTGAACACGGTCGGCACGCCGAGCTCCTTGCGCACGGGTCCGACGAAGCGCATGGCCGGGTGGAAGCGCTGCGCGAAGCAGAAGCCCATCCCGGCGACGCGGACGCACTCGGCCACGCCCTCGGGCCCGAGCTCGATCGCCACCCCGAGCGCCTCGAGCACGTCGGCCGTCCCGACGGCGGACGAGGCGGCGCGGTTGCCGTGCTTGCACACGGGCACGCCGGCTCCCGCCGTGATGAACGACGCCAGCGTGGTGACGTTGATGCTGGCGAGCCGGTCGCCCCCCGTACCGACGAGGTCGAGCACGACCGTGTCGTCGGGCAGTCCGAGCGGGCACGGCACGGCCGCGTCGACCATGGCGCGCGCCAGGCCCGTGACCTCTTCGGCCGTCTCACCCTTGGCGTGCAGCAGCGTCAGGAACGCGCCGATCTGGCTCGGGGTGGCGTCGCCGGCCAGCACGACGCCGAGCGTCGCCTCGGCCTGGGCCGCGGTGAGGGACTCGCGGCGCGAGAGGGAGGCGAGGATCTCGGGCCAGGTAATACCGGGCGCGCCGGGCGCCGGCGCAGGGTCGCCTAGTCCCACCACAGGTCGCGGTCGAGCACGCCGCGGGCGATGAGCCCGAGCTGCACCTGCGAGGTCCCCTCCACGATCGTGAGCTGCTTGGCGTCGCGGTACCACTGCTCGGTCGGGTGGTCCTCCATGTAGCCGGCGGCGCCGAGCAACTGCACGGCCAGCGACGACGCGCGCACCGCCAACTCGGTGGCGTGGTACTTCGCCATGGACAGATACGGCACGAATTCCTTGGTGTACTTGCCGTCGTCGGCCATGACGGCGGCCCGGTACGTCAACAGGCGCGCCGCCTCGATGTCGACCGCACACTTCGCGATCTCCCACTGAATGCCCTGGAAGTCGGCGATCGTCTTGCCGAACGCGGCGCGCTGTTGCACGTACTCGGTGGCGTACATCAACGCCCCCTCGGCGAGGCCAATGCCGCGCGCCGCCACGATCGGGCGCATGGCGTTCAGGCCGAGCATGGCCAGACGAAAGCCCCCGACCTCACCGATCACGTTCTCGGCCGGGACGCGGACGTCGGTCAAGATCAGCTCGCCGGTGTCGACGCCGCGCACGCCCATCTTGTGGTCGGTGCGGCCGACGGCGACACCCTCCCAGGCGCGCTCGACGATGAAGGCGGTGACCGAGTCGTGCGCCCGGCTCGTCGGCTCGCTCGTCTTGGCGAACACGGTGTACCAGTCGGCCTCTTGGACGCCCGACATCCAGCACTTGGTGCCGTTGAGGACCCAGCCACCCGCGCCGCCGGCGCCCTCGTCCGGCACGGCCCGGGTCCGCATGCCCATCACGTCGCTGCCCGCCTGGGGCTCGGACAACCCGAAGGCTGCCCGCAACGACCCGTGGCAGATCCCGGGCAGGTACTGCTTCTTCTGCTCCTCGGTGCCGGCGATCAGCACCGGCCCCGTCGGCAGGCGGGTGAGGAGGAGCATCAGCGCCGCCGTGTTGGAGTACTTGGCCACCTCCTCGATGGCCACCGCGAGACCCAGGATCCCGGCCCCCGAACCGCCGTATTCGGGCGGGATGCACAGGCCCAGCAGGCCGGCGTCGCGGAAGGCCTCGAAGAGGTCGGCTGGGTAGGCGCTCTCCTTGTCGATGGCCCGGGCCCGGGGCTTGACCTTGTCCTGGGCCAGCCGGCGCACCGACGCCTGCAATGCCGCCAGTTCGTCCGGGAGGTCGAAATCCACCGGCGCAGGCTATCGAACGCCCCGGGCAGGTATTTTTTGGTTCTTGACCCCCGATGCAGCCGATCCACCGGACAGCGCCGAGACCGCGGGCGAGGTCCCGGACCCGGGGCAGGCCGACGCCCCCGACGAGTCCGAGACCGAGACCCCAGGGGAGGCGGCCGCCCCGGACCCGCCCCCGGCCGGCGCGGCGGGAACCGAGGAACCGCTCGACGCGGTCGCCATCCTGGAGGCCTCGGGCCGCTCCCGGGCCGACCTGCAGGCCGAGCTGCGCCAGTCCCGCAAGAAGGAACACAAGCACCAGCACCGATGGCGCCGGCGCGGCATCTACGCGCTGGCCACCATCGTCTTGATCGCCGGGCTCGGGGCGGGCGGTCTCTACTTCTACGCCAAGTACCGCTACGACCAGATCAAGAAGATCCACGCCGCCCATCTGGTGGCCCAGGCCGCCGCGCCGGGGAAGCCCTTCAACATCTTGGTCGTCGGCTCCGACTCGCGGGCCTTCGTCGGCGACAACCAGACTCTGACCAGCGAGCTCGGAAACGAAGCCGATGCCGGCGGCCAGCGCAGCGACGTGACGATGGTCGCTCGCTTCGACCCGGCCAACAAGACGGTCACCGTGCTCTCCATCCCGCGCGACCTGTGGGTCGACATCCCGGGGAACGACAGCGGCATCTCGGGGATGAACCGCATCAACGCTGCGTTCGATTCGGGCCCCGACCTGCTGATCCAGACGATCGAGCAGGACCTGGGCATCAAGATCAACCACTACGTCGCGGTCAACTTTCCCGGCTTCTCGGCCATGGTCAACGCGCTCGGCGGCATCACCATGGACTTCCCCACCGCGGTCAAGGACGCCTACACCGGCCTCGACGTCACGCAGACGGGGTGTCAGGTCGTAAACGGGACGACCGCGCTGCAGCTGGTGCGGAGCCGCCACCTCGAGTACATCAACCAGAACGGCTACTGGGAGTCCGACGGGTTGTCGGACTTCAGCCGCATCCAGCGCCAGGACGCCTTCTTCCGCGCCGTGCTGGCCAAGGCCAACACATCCATCACCAACCCGTTCGCCATCAACTCGTTCCTCGGCGCAGCGGTGGGCAACCTGACCATCGACGACACGCTGACCCAGAGCGACCTGCTGCACCTGGCCACGGACTTCCACGGCTTGGGGGGATCAAAGCTGGTGACCGAGACGCTACCGACGACCGGCTTCGTCACCGACGGCGGGGCGGACGTGCTGAAGGAAGCACAGCCGTACGCGCAGAACCTGATCAACGCGTTCAACGCCATCGGCGCCCCACCGCCGACCACCGCAGTCGCCAACGCCAAGGGTGCGAAGGCCGGCACCCCCACGACGACCACGACGACGCTCCCCCACCGCCAAGTCGAGGTTGACGTGCTCAACGCATCGAGCGGAGCGAGCACCAACGGCCTGGCGCACCTGGTCGCCGGCGCGTTGGCCACCGGGGGCTTCACCATCAACGAGATCGCGGACGCGCCGAGCCCTCTCGGCACCGACACCTCTCTGATCATGTACGGGCCCTCCGGCTACGCGGCCGCGCAGACGCTGGCGGCCGACCTCGGCGGCCCGGTGACCCTCAAGGCCGACTCGACCATGAGCAGCCAGACGGTCGAGCTCCTCGTCGCCGGGACGGCCCTCACCGTAAAGCCGTCGACGGGCAACTCGGGCGCTACCGGCTCGACCGGCTCGAGCGGCGCCGGCACCACGACCACGACGGCGCCGAGCACCCTCCCCACCGGGCCGACGACGACCACGACGATCCCGTCGGACGTCTACGCCAACACCCAACCCGAGGCGTGGAACCCGTTCCCCTGCACGTTGGGCGCGTCGACCCAGGCGGCGCCCACCACCACGACGACGAAGGCGAAGGGAAAGAAGGGTTAGCCAGAGACCCCGACGATCGGTGCGTTCAGCGTGATGGAGCCCGTCGAACCGAAGAAAGGCGGCGCGCCGCCGCCGGGGAAGCTGAAGATGCCGCCATCGGAGCCGCTCAGGTAGTAGCCGCCCGACGCCGTGGCCATACCCACGATGGGCTTGTTCAGCGTGATGGATCCCGTCGAGCCGAAGAACGGCGGTCCGGCCGCGCCGATCGGGAAGCTGAAGATGCCCCCGTCGGAGGCCACCAGGTAGTACCCGCCCGCGCTCGGCACCGCCATTCCGACGATCGCCTTGTTCAGGGACTGGCCGCCCATAGAGCCGGCGAAGGCGGCGTTGCCGTAGTTGAAGATCCCACCGTCGGCGGCGACGAAGTAATAGCCCAGCCCGTTGGGGGTGGCCGCCATTCCCACCACCGGCTTGTTGAGCTTGAGCGAACCGGTCGAGCCATAGAACTGGGCGTCGCCGTAGGAGAAGATCCCACCGTCAGACGCGACGAGCCAGTAGCCCGCGCCGTCCGCCGTCATCGCCATGCCCACGATCGGCGCGTTGAGATGCAACGAGCCCGCCGAACCGTAGAACTGGGCCGAACCGAAGTTGAAGACCCCGCCGTCGGCGGCCACCAGGTAGTAACCGTCGCCGGCCGGCATGGTAGCCATGCCCACGATGGGGGCGTTGAGGTGCTGACCGCCCATGGAGCCCAAGAACGGCGCGCCCGGCCCATAGGCGAACACCCCGCCGTCGGAGGCGACGAAGCGGTAGCCGTTGCGGGCAATCGGGGCCATCACGTTGAAGGGGGTGATGGTCGAGCCGTCGATGCTGTCCCCGACCGCCATGCAGGCCCAATTGGTCACACAGCTGACCCCTCCCAGCCCCGTGCGCGCGCCTGCGGAACCACTCGGGAGGGATGGCATCCGCCAGGTCTGCCCGTCCCATGTCATGGCGATGGCAACATTCGTACTCGGCCCGGTATCGGCGACGCCCACGGTGGTGCAAGAGGTCGCGCTCACGCAACTGATGCCGCTCAGGCCGCTGTTCAGGGCGGTCACGTCCGGAAGGACGGCCTTGGTAAACGTCGAGCCGTTCCACTGTTCGACCAGGGCCGCCCCCGGACCGGAGGCGCTTCCGTTACCCGCGGCGGCACAGAAGCCGGTGCCGGAGCACGAGACACCGCTGAAATTGCTGAAACCCCCGGGGAAATCCACAGTGGGCACCACGGTCCAACCGACGCCATTCCAATATTCCGCCAGGGGAGCACCGCCTGTCCCGGTGGTGTTGCTGCCGACGGCCATGCACGAGGTGGGCGTCGAGCATGAAACCCCAACGAGTTCGGAGGAGGTCGAACCGGGCAGACTCGGAAGAGTGATGGGCGTCCAACTTGTGCCGTTCCACTGTTCGGCAATCGCCGTACTGGCGGTGCCGTCGCTGCCGACGGCGAGGCACCAAGAGGGTCCCGCGCACGAGACGGAGTGCAGCACTGCTTCATCAGGCGTGTTCGCATCCTGCGCCACCGACCAGCGGCTGCCGTCCCATTGCAGGATCAGCGGTGAGAAGTTGGTGAAATCGTCCGTTCCGACGGCCACGCACCACGATGCGCTGGCACAGGACACGGCGCTGAGCTCGGGGTTGGCGCCCGACACGGCCGGGAGCGCCGCCTGGCTCCACGCGGCACCGTTCCATTGCTGCACGTAGAACAGCGGGTCGAGATGCCCGACACCCACGCAGAACGTGGACGCGACGCATGACACGCTCTCAGCGAAACTGTTGCTCGGCACGGGCGTCGGGCCGGGCGCCACCGACCAGTCCGACGCGCTCACCTGCGCCGGCACGGTGAGGGCGTGGGGCACGGCCGCGCCGACCCCCGGCGCCTCGAACGCGAGCACCGGAAGGACGAGCAGGGCCGCCGCACAGCCAGCCGTCAGAACACGCATCACAGAGCGCATGACAACCTCCCAATCGGGGCGTCCCACGACGCTCCGTTTCGCCTTGCGCACGATTCTTGCACGACAGCTGTGGCGCCGGCCTGTGCATTTTGGTCGCCCACCGGGCGGCTCGAGCGTGCCCCGCTGGGCCACCGTGCGCCAGGGCCTTGTCGACACCCGGTCCCGGCGGGCGGGACGCCCTGGGCGTTAGGCGGACTTGCGGCGCTGCCGCACGATCCGCCGGCGCTCCCGCTCGGTCGTGCCGCCCCAGACACCCTCACGCTCGCGGTGGGCCAGAGCGTGCTCGAGGCACAGCTGGCGAACCGGGCATTCGGCGCAAATAGCCTTGGCTTCGGCCGCGTCGGCCTCGTCCTCGGTCACCGGGTAGAAGGCCTCGACATCGAGGCCCCGGCAGGCGGCTTGCTTGCGCCACGGGGTGGCGGTCATCGGGAACACATCCTCACAATTCAAGATTCAGGCGGATATTTGCATTCGCCCTGCTCGGAGGCCCTTTCGGTCCGGAGACCGAAGGCAACAGCTCCGAATTCGGCGAACGAAGAGTATGGCCCACGAATCGAGCGCCTGTAAAGAGTGGCGCACAGAATTGTCCCTGCTCAGCCGATGGGAAGGGGCTTTGTTGTGCCGAGCAGGTCCCCGAGCAGTTCTTTGCGGACTTCGGGGCCCAACGGCGTTTGGGCCGGGTACGCCGGGTGCGTGGAGATCAGCGCCACCTCGGCGGCCGAGCCGAACGCCGCCACCTGCGCCTCGGGGAAGACGAAGCGCACGTAGTGGACGGCCGGCGTGATGCTCTCGCGCGTCAGGGCGGCGCCGTGTTCGGCCTCGGGCACGCTCATGACGACCTCGCCGTCCACCGAGATCCCGACGTGGGTCTCGATCCCCACGAGCTTGGGCAGCCACTCCCGCAGCTCGTCCTCGGTGGTGAGCTCGATCAACAGCGTGGCCGACAGCTCTCCGGGCGCGGGCAGCAGCCGGTTGTAGATGTCGAGCTCGACCTGGATCGCCTCGTCGCTGATGATCTTCTCCACCCGCGCCATCTCCTGGACCTGGAAGCGCACCGTGTCGAAACACTCGAAGACGAGCGTCATGATCGGCCCCAGGGCCACCCGGCGG
>DASZLL010000134.1:0-6033 GCA_035552395.1 Acidimicrobiales bacterium | reverse complement strand
CCACCGCGCCGTGACCGCCGGATTCCTCCCGGCGGCCTTCCGTCAGGAGCTCGGCCTGGCCTGGGGCCGACGCGAACAGCAGGCCTTCGCTCTGAACCGCCGAGTCCTGCGGATCGCCAACGCGCTCACGCCGCGCCCGCTACGGGCCCTGCCCTTCGACCTCTATCTGTGGGACATGCGCCGGCGCATCCGTAACGGGCGGTGCCTCCTCTGAGTCCGGGCGGTGAGACGTCGCTCCCCGCTCACGTCGAGATGAAGGTGGCCGCGAACGCTTCGAGCCAATCTCTTGGTCCTGGCGCCAACGACCACGGCGGGCCGACGAAGACCCAATCGACCCCCAATTCCTCCAGTTCGCCGAGTCGGTCTCGGGCCCGTTCGGCCTCTTGGTCGATGCGCGACAACTTCGGGCCCGAGTAGCCCATGATGAGCTCGAGCTCGTCGTAGCGGTCGCCGGCAAAGCGCTTGAGGACCTCGAGGCGCTCGCGCAGCTCCTCCGTCGTGGTGACCGGTGGTGTGCGAGCGGTCTTGGCGACCGAGGCGGGCGCCGTCATCGGCATCCAGCCGGCGGCGTACGTGGCCGCCCGCCGCAGCGCGGCGTCAGAGTTCCCGCCCATCCAGATCGGGACCGCGTGGTTGCGCGGAGCGGGGAGGGCCTGAATGTCACGTGCGGAGAAATGGCGCCCCTCGAAGCTGAACGGTTCGCCGCTCCAATGGAGCTGCATGACCTGGAGGGCTTCTTCGAAGAGGGCGTTGCGCTCTTCGAAGTCGACCCCGAGCGCGTAGTACTCAGACTTGAGATAGCCCGCACCTGCGCCCAGGTAGAAGCGACCCTCGGACATGCGGTTCAAGGTGGCGGCGCTCTTCGCCAACAAGAGCGGGTTCCGGTAGGGGACCACGCTCAGGTTCGTCACCAGCGCCAATTTTTTGGTCGCGCCCGCGGCTGCGGCCAGCGCGACGAAGGGATCGAGGCTCTGATGCCCACCCGTCTCGAGCCAGCGGCTGCTCGGCGCGGGGTGCTCGGTGAGCGCGATGCCGTGCCAACCAGCCGTTTCTGCCGCAGCGGCGATCTCGGGGATCGCGCCGGCGTCGAGCAGGTCGATGCCGCTGCCCGACGCCTCGGGATACTGAAGGATGAAGCGCACCGTCCCCTCCCATTGCTCTCTGACGCCACGCCCTCCTGGTCGTGTCGGCTGCACCCTATCGAGGTTGGGGGCAGCGCCTCACGCTCAGAGCGATCGCAGAGCTTGGGTCGGCTTGGTCCAGGGGGCGTCTTGTGATCTGCTGCAACGGTGAAGGAACATCTGCGCACGAGATGCCGACCAGAAGTGTCGAGGGACTCCGTGAAGCGAATGGCGATGCGGCAACGACGACGGACCGACGTCGCATGACGGGCGTGGACAGCGAGCCGTCGCGCTTGCGGTGGGAACAGGACGGCTGGTGCCTCCTGGACGGAGTGCTGTCCGCGGAGGAGGTGCGGGCGGCACGTGCTGCCCTTCCGGCACTCTTTCCCACGGCCGAGGAGTTCGGGGCCGACGCGGAACCGGCGCGCAATGTGCCATTCCGTGAGGACTCGCATCGGGTGCTGCCGCGGTTTCCCTTCGAGGATGCCGCGCTGAACGATCTCGTGGTGCACCAAGGGATAATCACCATCGCCGGGCAATTCCTCGGGATAGGCGATCCCCGGATGTACCAGGCGATGGTCAGCGCGAAGTACAGAGGAGGTGCGGACAGCGACGAACAGCTCCTCCACGCCGACTTCGGCAATCACACGCTGGTGGTGCCGCGCCACGAGCCGGGTTACCAGCAGCTCGAGATGTTCGTCTACCTGAGCGACGTGACACCGGAGAAGGGAGCGACCCGGATGGTCCCGCTCCCGATGACCAAGAACATCCCGGTCGAGCGGACCTACCTGAGCCCGGACGAGTACCCAGACCTCTACGCCGCCGAGGTTCCCGCCTCGGGCCCAGCCGGCTCGATCCTGGCCTACAGGCCCGACGTGTACCACCGGGGTGTGCGCATGACGGTGCCGGGAACGGCGCGCTTCATGCTCCACGTTTCTTACAAGCCCGCGGGCGCGGCGTGGCTCAACTCGTTCGGGCTGCCCAACGCCGGGGAGGACATGGCGTGGTACCGCTTCGTGGGCCGCGCCACGCCGCGCCAACTGACGGCGCTCGGCTTCCCCGCGCCCGGCGACCCGTATTGGACGGCGACGACACTGGCGGGGACCGCCGCCCGATATCCAATGCTCGACATGTCGCCGTGGCGGGAGGCGTTCACCCGGTCGCCGTAAGGTCTCGACCCGATGGATCGGAAGGGACCATGAATCGACTCAGCGGCAAGGTAGCCATCGTCACCGGCGGTGGCGGAGGCATTGGCGGCGCGACGGCACGCGCGTTGGCCGCCGAAGGGGCCTCGGTGCTGGTGGTCGACGTCAACGAGACGGCGGCGTCGTCGGTCGCCGAGGCGATCAGGAGCGCCGGCGGGCAGGCCGCGACGTTTCGGGCCGACCTGTCCGAGGAGCAGGAGGTTGTCGCCGCGGTCGCCGCGGCCAGGGACGGGTTCGGCCGGCTCGACGTGCTGCACAACAACGCCGCCCTGACCGACTCGGACTTCTTGAGCGCCGACACCGCGGTGACGGAGCTGTCGCTCGAGGTGTGGGAGCGCACCTTGGCGGTGAACCTGCGCAGCCAGATGCTCATGTGCAAGCACGCCGTGCCGATCATGGTGGAAGGGGGCGGCGGCTCCATCATCAATATGTCCTCCGGCGCGTCGCTCAAGGGAGATCGCGTCCGGACCGCCTACGGGGTCTCGAAGGCGGGGGTCAACGCCCTGACCCTGTACGTGGCGACGAGCCACGGGAAGTTGGGCATCCGGGTCAACACGATCCTGCCGGGGCTCGTCATCACCGACGCCGTGCGTGCCCACCTCAAGGTCGACATGCTGGCCTCGCTCAGCAAGGCCACGCTGACCCCGTCGGTGGGCCAGCCCGAGGACATCGCCGACGTGGTGGTGTTCCTGGCCTCGAACGAGTCGCGCTATATAACGGGGCAGATGATTGCCGTGGACGGCGGGATGTCGGCGCACGTCGGGCTCGGTGACGGTTAGGCCGTCGTCGAGTGGGCGCCCCGGGCAAGAACAGCGCCGGCTGCCGCGTGGGGTTCAGGGGGGCCCGAGGACGTAATTGCCGTCGTCGGGATCGTGGTACCAGCCGCTGGCGGCCTGGGTGCCCCCGTCGACGTGGATGGTCTGGCCGGTGACGTAGCTGGACAGCTCGCTCGCCAGGAACACGGCGGCGCCGGCCATCTCGTCGACGTGACCGGCCCGGCCCATCGGCACGGTCAGCCCGAACCGAGCCTGCTGGCCGCCCGGGTCGGGCGCGATGGCGGCCAGACCCTCGGTCCAGGTGATGTCGGGGGCGAGGGCATTGACCCGGATGCCGTGGGGGGCCAGTTCCAGTGCGGCGGTCTTGGTGTAGTTGATGACGCCCGCCTTGGCGGCCGCGTAGGCGGCGTAACCGGGAGCGGCGCGGACCCCCTCGATCGAGGTCACGCTCATAATGCTGCCCGCGAGCCGGTGCTCGACCATGACCCGGGCGACCCGCTGGGTGCAGAGGATGACGTGTTTGAGGTTGGATCGGTAGAGGGCGTCCCAGCCGTTCTCGGACGTCTCGAGGAGGGGCGAGTGGAAGACCCCACCTGCATTGTTGACCAGGATGCTGACGGGTCCGAACTCGGCCATCGTCCGCGCCAGGGCCGCGTCCACCTCCCCCGAGTCGCGCACGTCGACTTGGAGGCCCAGGCCGCCGACCTCATCGCCCGCGGCGGCGGCGGTGTCGGCGTGGCGCTCCCAGATGGCGACTTTGGCGCCGAAGGCGGCGAACCCCCGGGCAATGCCCCGCCCGATCCCGGATCCTCCCCCGGTGACCACGGCCACCCGGCCGGTGAGGAGCACGGACGACGGGTCGATCGGCACGACGGGGACAGTACAGTAGCGACGTCGACGTCGACGTCGACATGGGAGAAGACGATGGCTCATCGGCTGGGAGGCCGGGGCCGGTTGGGGGGTTCCGTGCCGAGGATCGAGCCGATTCCGCTGGAAGAGATGGCACCCGAGCCGCGCCGGATCATCGAGGAGGGCGTCGCCGAAGGGTTGTACGCCACCCCGATCCCGCTCCAGATCTTCGCCTACAAGACGCAGCAGATCTTGATGACCAACGCGGCGCGTACGACGTGGGGACAGCAGTCGCTGCTGGGCGGCCGCATCCTCGAGCTCTTGCGCATCCGCAGCGCGCAGCTCGGCGAGTGCCAGCCGTGCATGCAGTCGCGCAAGCACGACTCCATCACCGAGGAGGACGTGGCCTGCTTGGTGTCCCCGGGCGGGGCCGAGCTCAACGACCAAGAGCGCCTCGCCGTCGAGTTCCTCGACATGCTCTCGGCCGATCATCACGCCATGGACGACGAGTTCTACCGTCGGCTCGGTGAGCACTTCACGGCGGCGCAGATCATCGAGCTCGGGTTCGCCTGCGCGAACTCGATGGGCCTGCACCGCTTCATCCACACGCTCGACGTGTTCGGTACTGCACCGCCGGTGATTCCCTACCGCGCGGATCAGGTCGATTCCGCCATCGACGAACCAGCGCTGCACGCGTAGGCGTGGCGCAGACCGTCCTGGTCACGGGAGCCACCGGGCTCGCCGGCGCCAACATCTGCAAGTTGCTCGTCGAGCGGGGCGACGCGGTGCGCGCGCTGGCCCGCGAATCTGCCGACACGGCGCCGCTGGTGGAACTCGGCGTGGACGTGGTGACGGGGGACGTCACCGACCCCGACGCAGTGGTGCGTGCGGCGGAGGGGAGCGACGCGGCGATTCATTGCGCCGCGCTGTTGGGCGGCGCCAGCCAGAACATGGCTGACTTCGAAGCGGTGAACGTCGGCGGGACGAAGAACGTGTTGGACGCGGCGGAAGCCGCGGATCTCGGGCGCGTCGTCGCAGTGAGCACCGGCACGTTCTTCGACACGGCTGGTGGGCTCGACCGCGAGGACGCGCCGGTGAGCAAGGAACCGAGCCAGGACCCCTATACGGTCACGAAGATGGCGGCCTTCCTTGACGCCATGGCGCGGGCCGAGCGGGGCAGGGACGTGGTGAGCGCGCACCCGGGCGCCATCTTTGGCCCGTCACCGGTGGTCAGCAACGCGCTTGGCATGACCAGCTTCAACCGGGTGCTGCTCTCGTCGGCGCGGGGTCGGATCGAGCGCTACCTCAAGTTCCCGGTCAGCTGGGTGTTCGCCGAGGACATCGCTCGGGGTTGCATCCTGGCGCTTGACAAGGGTGTGGCCGGGGAGCGCTACATGCTCGACGGACGGCCCGAGGACGTGGTCAGCATCGCCAACGCCTGCAACCGCATGGGCAAGTTGGCCGGCCTCGACCACGAGGTCGTCGACGTCCTCCCTTCCGACGACCCGGAGCTGGCCAAGGTCTTCGGCCCCACGCTGGTGGCCATCGCCGAGAAGGCGGCGCGGACGACTCCCGAGCGCAAGCATCTCGAGGACTCCAAGACCTACAAACGCCTCGGCTACCGCCCGATCACTCTGGACGAGGGGCTCGGTCGCACGCTCGAGTGGCTGCGGGGCATAGGGCGCCTCGACCCGCGCTAGGCGGACGCAACGGGCGAGCAACTCGTGCGCACCCGCTGACGGGGCAATGGCGGACGCCCGAGTCATGTACCTGGTGAGACCACCGGTTCGCCCCTAAATTGCACCTGGGGTAGCAATTGAAGGGTTCGTTTGTTAGATTGCTCCGTGGCGGGAACGGTGGCTCGGCGGCTACCGGGCTACTAGGCGAAGGCGGTTTGGCATGGGCGGAAGTACTGCTGGACAGCGTGTGCGTTCACATCGACGCGGACGCGGGAGCAGGTTCCTCAGGCCGGCGTTGGTCCTCATCGGTTCGCTCACGACTGTCGCCGCGCTCGTGGCGCCCCAGTTGAGTCAGAGCGCATCGGCCGCGGGCAGCGCGGTCATCTCCCAGTGCCACAACGGA
>DASZLL010000133.1:0-1822 GCA_035552395.1 Acidimicrobiales bacterium | reverse complement strand
TTCTGGACACCCGCGATCGCGGAGGCCATCGGCACCGAGCGCAGCCCGAAGGCCGGATCGGGCTCCCCGATCCACGCCGACCTCGCCGACCTCGGCGAGCGCCGCCTCGCCGCGATGGACGCGGGGGACATCGACCTGCAGGTCATCAGCCACACGACGCCCGGTGTGCAGAACCTCGATGCCGATCGTGCCGTCCCGCTGGCGCGCGAGGCCAACGACCGCCTCGCCGCCGCCGTCGCCGATCATCCCGACCGCTTCGCCGGCTTCGCCACCCTCCCCACGACGGCCCCGTCAGCGGCGGCCGACGAACTCGAGCGCGCGGTGAGCGAGCTGGGGTTGCGGGGCGCGATGGTCAACGGCCACAGCGCCGGGCGCTTCCTCGACCATCCCGACTTCGACGTGCTCCTCGAGCGCTTCGAACGCCTCGGCGTGCCGCTCTACCTGCACCCGACTGAGCCGGTGCCCGCCGTGCGCGCGGCCTACTACGAGGGCTTCGCCCCGGCTGCGGCGTGGTTCCTGAGCGCCGCGGCGTGGGGCTGGCACGCGGAGACCGGACTGCACGTTCTACGCCTCGTGGTGGCGGGCGTGTTTGACCGCCATCCCGGCCTGCAACTGATTATCGGGCACATGGGAGAGATGCTGCCGTTCATGCTGGAGCGCATCGACCACAGCCTGCCCCCGAGCGTCACCGGACTGGACGGCAAGCCGTCGGAGTACATCCGCGCCAATGTCCACATCACGACGAGCGGGCTCTTCAGCGTCCCGCCGCTGCTGTGCGCGCTCACGGTCTTCGGGCCCGAGCGTATCCTCTTCTCGGTCGACTGGCCCTACTCGTCCAACGAGGACGGCCGCCAGCTGCTGGAGACCGCGCCGCTAAGCCCGGCCGACCTCGAGCGCATCGCCCACGGTAACGCCGAGCAGCTGCTCGGGCTGTAGATGAACGATTGAGGCGGCCCGCAACGGTGTCCAATCCGGGTCGCGAGGCCGACGAGTGGAAGGCGGGTCGGATGAGGGCGCGCGCCACGGCGAACTCGGGCAGCTCACATCGCAGGCGCACACGATGGCCCGAGACTGCCCGGTGATCTTCCAGTGCCGCTCGGGCGTGCCGTCGCTCCTGGCCGCACTGGCCCTGGGCCGCGCAGGCTATGAGGCGTGTCCGATGCGCGGCGGGCTGTTCGACTGGAGCGCCGAGGGCCAGCCGGTCGTGGCCGAGGAGGCGGCGCCGCGCTAGCGCCGCGCCGAGCATGCCGACGTTCGTCCTCATCCATGGCGCTTGGCACGGGGCCTGGTGCTGGCGCCGCCTCATCCCCCTGTTGTGGGACGCAGGACATGAGGTCTACGCGCCGACCCTCACCGGCATGGGCGAACGGGCGCACCTCGCCACGCCCCAGGTGACTCTCGGCACCCACGTCGACGACGTCGCCGCCGTGCTGGAATACGAGGATTTGCGTGACGTCGTCCTCGTCGGACACAGCTACGCCGGCATGGTGATCACCGGCGTCGCAGAGCGCTCCGCCGAGCGCCTGCGCAAGCTCGTCTACCTCGACGCGTTCGTGCCCCAGTCGGAAAACGCGGTGATTGACCTGCTGCCCGAGGCGCGCGTGGCGATGTACCACGAGGTGGCTGGCCTGCACGGCGACGGCTGGCGCGTGCCGCTCGAGTGGATCGGCGCCCTGAATGACTGGGGCGTCACCGCCGAGGAGCACCTGCAGTGGATGGTGCCCAGGATGACGCCGCAGCCGCTTGCCACGTTCACCCAACCGGTCGCCTCCGCCGCGGCCGCGCAGCGACTCCCCAGGTCGTTCGTGCACTGCACGCACAA
>DASZLL010000132.1:0-26224 GCA_035552395.1 Acidimicrobiales bacterium | reverse complement strand
GGTGCGGCCGCGCGAGTCGATCGAGTGGACCCGGCGCTTGACCGAGGTCGGCGTGTTCGCCGGGATCTCGACCGGGGCCGCGCTGGCCGGCGCCGTCAAGTGCGCGGCGTCCCTGGAACCCGGTGTCGCGGCGTCGATCGTCGTGGTCTCGGCCGACGGCGGCTGGAAGTACCTCTCGACCGGGGCCTGGACGGACGATCTCGACGAGGTCACCGAGCGGGCCAAGTCGATCATTTACTTCTAACGTTCTTCCTCATGACAGAAGCGAAGAAGGTCGTCGTCTGGGGCACGGGGTTCGTCGGCAAGATGGTCATCCCCGAGGTCGTCCGCCACCCGAACTTCGAGCTGGTCGGGGTCGGGGTCCACGACAAGGACAAGGTCGGCCAGGACGCGGGTGACATCTGCGGCATCCCACCCACCGGCCTCATCGCCACCGACGACCTCGATGCGCTCGTCGCCCTCCGACCCGACGCTCTGGTGCACTACGGCCCCACGGCGGGCCAGGCCGACGCCAACATCGCCGACATGAGCGCGTTCCTGCGCGCCGGCATCGACGTCAGCTCGACGGCGATGACGCCGTGGGTCTGGCCGCACATGCGGCAGAACCCGCCCGCGTGGATCGACCCGATCACCGAGGCCTGCGCCGAGGGCGGCGCCACCTGCTTCACCACCGGCATCGACCCGGGCTTCGCCAACGACCTCTTCCCCATGACGTTGATGGGCCTGTGCGCCGAGGTGAAGAAGGTCAAGGCCCTCGAAATCCTCGACTACCTGAACTACACGGGTGCCTACGAGGACGAGATGGGCATCGGGCGCCCACCCGAGTTCACGCCGCTCCTCGAGCACACCGACATCCTGGTCATGTCGTGGGGCGGCACGGTGCCGATGATGGCGCACGCCGTCGGGATCGAGCTCGACGAGATCACCACCACGTGGGAGAAGTGGGTGACCGACGTCCCGATCACCACCGCCAAGGGCGTGATCAACCCAGGGGAGGTGGCCGCCATCCACTTCACCATCAACGGGATGTACAAGGGCGAGGCGCGCATCAGCCTCGAGCACATCAACCGGGTCGGCACCGACGCCGCGCCGGGCTGGCCCCGCGGTACCCAGGACGACGTCTACCGGGTGGAGATCGAGGGCACCCCGTCGATCACCCAAGAGACGGCGTTCCGCTTCACCGACGGCTCCGGTCGCGACGCCGCCGCCGCGGGCTGCCTGGCCACCGGGCTACGGGCCCTCAACGCGGTGCCCGCCGTCAACGACCTGCCGCCTGGGTGGGCGACCGCCCTTGATCTGCCGCTCATCCCGGGGGCGGGCACCATCCGCTAGTCATCCTCGGGGAACAAGGTGAATGACTTGCCTGCCGCCGTTCTGATGACACCGAAGTGGTGGCGATCTGCTCTCGAGAGCGCGGCTCGCCGCGGGGAATCGTCGGCGAGCGACCCTCAACCCCACCTCCCCGCAGAGCAAGTGAACGCCCACCGGAGCGTGTGAACCAGATCTCTCAAAATGTTGTTCTCACTGTGGTTCGGCTAAAGGCGCTCCGAAACGGGGTTGAGGTCAACTGAGCCAGGAATCGGGCTTCGATCTCCGCATCTCGCGCTGTCATGCCGGCAGCCGGTCGAGTGAACGTCCGTGAACGTCGTCCACGGCGAGCGTTTCGAGGAGCGCATTCGACCACGCCAAATGTGACAGCTGAGAAACCAGTCGCAGTGGAAACTGGCCAAGGACCGGCGACGTACGACCGAACGCTGAGTTCTTCAGCGACTTCCTGGCCACACGGCCTCTTGCGGCATCCGTTGTTGCGGTCGATACGGTGCCACGTTCGCCGGCCGAGCCGACGAGGAGAGGCGGAGGCCCGATGACGGCAGCGCGAAGAGTGAAGCTTGACTCCGCGTTGAGGGGCGGAGATGCCAGTTGGGTTTGGCTTGCCCGTGAGCGCTCGTCGCGCCTGCTCGCCGCGGTGGTCCTCGGAGCGGCCGGTCTGACGGTCCTTGCGGTGGGCGCCCCGGCCGGAGCGTCCACCGTCGTCGTTCCGTTCACTGCGTCGGGCTGCTCGACCTTCGCCGTGCCGGCGGGTGTGACGAGCGTTGGGGTCGACGCCATCGGCGCGGCCGGGAACCCGGGGACCGAAGGGGGCACCGCCGGATCGGGTGCTCCGGGCGACGGAGTGAGTGCGACGCTCGATGTGACGTCTGTGCAGACCCTCGACGTCTGCGTGGACGCCGGAGGCGGAGGCGGGGGCACCGGGCCGAACGGGGCCGGCGGCAACGGTGGCGGTGCGTCGGGTGTGAGCATGGGATCAGACTTCTCCTCTCCGTCCGTAGTGGCTGGTGGAGGCGGCGGCGGTGGAGACGGCGCCCCTCTGGGCAGCAGCGCCGGCGGGAACGGTGGAGGGGCCGGCTTGCCCGACGGCGCTTCCGGTGGGAATGGGTCGTCGAGCGATGGCGGCAACGGTGGCACGTCGGACATGGGCGGGAGCGGAGGCTCGGGGGCCGGGATGGGTGGCGGTGGCGGCGGGTTTGACGGGTCAGGTCCAGGTACGGGAGGCGGCGGGGCCAGCGGCGGTGCCGGCGGCCCCGCCGGCGGTGGCGGTGGCGGCTACTACGGCGGGGGCGCCGGGGGAGACACACTTTCCGCCCTCGATTCCGGCGCAGGCGGCGGCGGGGGCTCGGACCTCTGCACCACGAGCGCGTCGGTCACGGATTGCGCTGTGGACTCGGGTGCCGGAACGGGGACGGAGGCGGGCAGCGCGCCAGGCGACGCGCAGGTAACACTTTCCTACTCGCAGGCGGCCACCACCACCGGCGTGGCCGTGGTCTCGGCGTCCTTCTCCCCCGCGGCGCACGACGTGTCGCTCGTCGCCACTGTCGATTCGGGCGCCACGGGCGTGAGCGAGGGCACCGTGACCTTCTCGCTCAGAACCGGCGGGACCACAATCGGCACGCCGACCACATCGGCAACGGTGAGCGCAGGTGCGGCCGGTGTGAGCTACACCATCCCGGCAGGGACGCTCGCCGGCACCTACACCATCCAGGCCGTCTATAACCCGGGCCCTGACTACACGACGAGCACAGGCACGGGCACGTTGCTCATCACGCTGGCCAACGTCGTGCCCTTCACCACTGCGGGCTGCTCCACGTTCAACGTACCGGCGGGAGTCACGAGCGTCGCGGTTGACGCCATCGGCGCCGCCGGTGCTCCCGGGACCGGACCGGGCACCGCCGGGGCGGGTGCTCCCGGCGACGGGGTCAGTGCGACGCTGGGCACGACGCCCGGGGAGCCGCTCGACGTCTGCGTCGACGTCGGGGGCACACACGGCGGCACGACTGACAACGGCGACACCGGTGGCACGGGCGGCGGTGCGTCGGGCGTGAGCATCGGGTCGGACTTCTCCTCCCCTGCCCTTGTGGCCGGAGGTGGCGGCGGAGGCGGAGCCGGGGCCGATGGGAGCAGCAGCCCCGGCGGGAACGGCGGGAGCGCGGGATCCCCCGACGGCGCGTCCGGTTCGAACGGATCGTCGACCGGGGGTGGGACAGGGGGGACAGACAGCATGGGCGGAATCGGCGGCTCGGGTAACGCTGCTATGGGTGGCAGTGGCGGTGGCTTCGACGCCACCGGTCCGGGTGCCGGAGGCGCGGGTGCCGGTGGCAGCGCTGGTGGTGGTGGTGGAGGCGGAGGCGGTGGTTACTACGGCGGTGGCGGTGGCGGGAGCGATACGTTCTTCGCCAATTCGGGGGGCGGCGGAGGGGGCGGCTCCGACTTCTGCTCCACCGACACGCCGATCACCGGCTGTGCAGTGGACTCGGGAGCTGGAACAGGCACCGCGGCCGGGAGTGCGTCCGGCAATGCGCAAGTGATCCTGAGCTACGGGGCGGCGACGACGACCGCGGTGGCCCAGGACTACTCGGTCAACTTCACCTCCTCGGGCCAAGACGTGGCGCTCGCCGCCACGGTTGACTCGGGCGCGACCGGCGTGACCAACGGCACCGTCACCTTCACCGTCAAGAGCGGCTCGACCACGATCGGGACGCCAACCATCGCAGGGACGCTGAGCGGAGGCGCGGCCGGAGTCGACTACACGATCCCGGGCGGCACCCCAGTGGGCACCTATACGGTCGATGCCGTCTATACCCCCGGCGTCGACTACGCCGGTAGCTCCGACACCACGCACACGCTCAGCATCGATGCGATCTCGACCACGACATCTCTCACGTCATCGACCAATCCGGCGGCGCTCACCGTACCGGTCACCTTCAACGTCGAGGTGAGCGGCGCCGGCCCCTCCGGCGCGGTGACGCTGCGCGACGGCACGTCGACGCTCGCCACCCTCGCCCTCGCGGGTGGCGAAGCGAGCTACACCACGTCCGCCCTGACGGCCGGCTCGCACCCCATCAGCGCCACCTACGACGGTGACGCCGTGCACGCTACGAGCACATCCGCGACCATCGTCCAAGTGGTGGTCAACCTGCCCGCCGCCGGGCCGTTGCTGGCGCCCACTGCCGACGGGCTGGGCTACTGGATCGCCTCGCCGAGCGGGGCGGTCGCCACCTTCGGCGACGCCGCCGACGACGGATCCGCGGCCGGGACGCACCTGAATGCCCCCATCGTCGCCATCGCAGCCACACCCGATGGCAAGGGCTACTGGCTGGTGGCGTCCGACGGCGGCGTCTTCGCCTTCGGCACCGCCGGCTTCGACGGCTCAATGGCCGGGACGCACCTGAATCGGCCGATCGTCGCGGTGGCGGCCACGCCCGACGGCAAGGGGTACTGGCTGGCCGCTTCGGACGGCGGCGTCTTCGCCCTGGGCGACGCCGGGTTCTTTGGCTCGCTCGGCGCGCTGAACCTCAACAAGCCCATCGTGGGGATCACGGGGACCGGCGGCGGCGGCGGGTATTGGCTGGTGGCTTCGGACGGCGGCGTCTTCGCACTGGGCGACGCCGCCTTCCACGGCTCGGCCGCGGGCTCGGCCCAGGCAGCGCCCTTCATCGGCCTAGTGCTGACCCCGAGCGGGCAGGGCTACCGCGTCATCGACACCGACGGGGTGGCGGTCACCTTCGGCACCTAATGCAACGCGGAAGGTACGGGCGATGTGCTGCATGCGGCGGTGCGGCGGTCTCGGCCAGCGCGGAGAAACAGCCGTCTGGCCGAGGGCTCAGCGAGCGGCGAGCTCACTGAGCTTGGTTACCGTGTTCCAGTTTCGAGTCGTGCTCACGACGCCGAGCCGACGTTCCAGGAAGGTGCCGGTGTACTTCGTCTCGGCATAGCCGTTCGGTGTGTGCACGTACACCTCGCGTCCGTCTACGACCAGCTCGTCCTTCCCGCTCTTGGGGAGGTCCAGCCCTTTCAGCACGGCCGGCGTCGGCGCGCTGAGGAGGAAGGTGACGTGATGGCGCGCCGGATTGGCGCCACCCTTGGCGTACGGGCTGGCGGAGCCGATGCGGCGCAGCTCGGACACGGTGCGCAACAGCACGGCCGGCGCGTCGCCGAAATCCTCGGCCAGCTGCCGCTCGATCGCCTCGACGATGGCCTTCTCGCTCTTCGACGACGTGGAGAACAACACGTTGCCCGTCTGGATGTATGTGACCACGTCGTCGTAGCCCAAGGAGGCGAACGACTCGCGCAGTTCGGTCATGGCGAGGCGCCCGTGACCCGCGACGTTCACGCTGCGGAGCAGGGCGACGTACCGGGGCATGTGCGCAACCTATCGGGCGCCAGAGCCTCGCTGGTCAGGGTCTTTCGGTCCGGTCCGGCCCGGGCGGCTGAGGCGATCGAAGCGGAAGGGGCGGAGGTCGAGGCGCGAGGCCGTGCCGTCGGCGAGGTCGGCCAAAAGCTCGCCGAGCAGCGGGCCGAACTTGAAGCCGTGCCCGCTCGTGCCGCAGCCGACGACGACGTTGCCCACCCGGTCCAGGACGAAGTCGGTGTCCACCGAGTTGTCATAGACACAGCGCTCCGTGGCCACGGGCTCGGGGTCGAGCCCCGGCAACAGCCGGCGTACCGCGTCGGTCAAGGCGGCGAGGTGCGCAGAGTCATCGGCGTCGTCGACGGCAGCGCACGAGGCGGTCGGGTCATAGAGGTCGAGCGACGGGCCCGGGGTGTGATGCGAGACCTTGAAGGTGCCGGCGTGCGCGCCCGATCCGAGGACCGGGAGCCCGTAGATCATGGCGTCGCCCCACTCGATGAAGACGGGCAGGCGCGCCGGGCCGAGCGAGCCCGGCTGCGCGGCGCGGAAGTAGGCCACTTGGGGCAGCGAGGGCGGCGCGCCGAGCGCGGATGCCGCGGTCGGTCCGAGGAGCGCCAAGGCGGCCGGCCCGGCGCAATCGACGACGATGTCGGCATGGCGGGCTTGACCGTCGGGGCCACGGACTGTCGCGCCGTTGTCGGTCGACTCCAGCGCGGTGACGCGGGTGTGCGTCCGCACTTCGAACCCCGTGGTCGTGCACAGCGCCCGGAGGCATGCATGGGCCTCCAGCACGCCCGACCCCGGTTCGAACAGCACGGGTCCCCACACGGAGACCGCAGGAAAGCGTGCGCGCGTGGCGCGCTGGGCCAGTCGTTCCGCCGGTTCTCCGTGACGGGCCAGCGAATGGGCCACGGCGTCGACCTCGGCCGCGTCGCCGAAGCTCAATTGTCCCGTGACGTGCAGCAGCCGACGCCCCGCCTCGTCTTCGAGCTCGCGCCAGAGCGTACGGGCGGCGATCGCCATCTCGACGTAGTGCGGCTCGGGATAGCCGAGGCGAAAGATGCGCGCGTCGCCCTTCGATCCTGAGAGCGGGTGGCCGATCAAGTCCCCCGCCTCGAGCACTTCGATCGACCAGCCGCGCCGGGTCAGCGCCCGGGCGGCGCAGAGCACCAAAACCCCGGCCCCGACCACGATGCACTTGGGTCCGGAGGGCACGGGCGAATCTTAGAAAGGCGCGTCGCGATGCCCTGGCCGCCAGGGGTGCGGCACTACGCTCGACCGGGGTGACGATCGGGAGGCACGCGTCCACCCAGGCGCCGCCGGACGGCACCCGGGCCGAGGACCTCCTATTGAAGCCCGTCGAAACCGACCCGCCTTCGTTCATCGAGACAGCCGAGCGCGCCGGGGCGCCGGCACGGGTGGCCAAGACCGTCGGGTTCCATGTCGGCGCCATCGTCTTGTTCACGGTGCCCGCCGTCCTCTTGTGGTGGCACGTCTGGTCGGGCCATCCGGCGAACACGTTGACGTGCGCCTGCGGTGATCCAGCGCAGGAGGTCTGGTTCGTCGCCTGGCCGGCCTGGGCCATCGCCCACCTCCACAACCCGTTCTTCTCGAGCCTCGTCAACGTCCCGGACGGAGCGAACCTGCTGTCGAATACGTCAGGCACGCTCGTGGGTATCGTGCTGGCCCCGGTCACATGGGTGTGCGGCCCCGTCGCGGCCACCAACGTGGCGCTCACCTTGAGCCCGGCGCTGAGCGCCTGGGCGTGCTTCGCCGCTCTTCGCCCCCTGGTGAAGTGGAAGTGGGGGGCCGTGCCCGCGGCGCTGGTGTTCGGCTACTCGGCCGCCATGTTCTCGACGTTGATCTTCGGCCACGTGTCGGTGGCGCTCCTGGTGTTCCCGCCCTTCTTGTTCACGACGCTGCACGAGATCGTGATCAGGCAGGAGCACTCCGTGCGGCGCGACGGACTGCTCCTGGCCGGGCTGCTGGTGGGACAGTTCCTGGTGTCGCCCGAGATGTTCGTCCTGTGCGCCATCTTTAGCGTGGTCGGCCTGCTCGCCGTCATGGCCGTCGGCTGGCGACAGGTGCGCGTCCGCGCCGGTCACGCGCTCCCCGCGCTGGCGCTTGGGCTTGCCATCGCCGGGGTGCTGCTCGCCTATCCGGCCTGGCTCGGTCTGGCGGGGCCGCAGGCGGTGACCGGCGTGCTCTTCATCATCGCTCCGCTCGCGGGCGTCTCGCTCTCGGGGATCGTGACGCCGGGAAGCTACGGGGCCGTGGGGAACGCGTATGTGCGCTTCGGGGGTTACCTGGGCTCGATCGGGCCGCCGCCGGACTACCTCGGTGCCGGCCTCCTCGTCGCGACGGCGGGGTCAATCGTCCTCGGTCGCCGCCGTGCCCTGACCTGGCTCTTGGTGCTGTTGGGCGTCGTGGCGTTGTGGCTCTCGCTCGGCCCCTACGCCATCGGTGCGCCCATCTGGTTCCATCACGTGTGGTTGCCATGGCGCGAGCTGTCGAAGCTCCCGCTGCTCAAAGAGATCCTGCCGGACCAGATCGCGCCGTTCATCACGCTGTTCGTCGCCTTCTTGCTGGCGATCGGCCTCGATGCGCTCTACGTCCACCATGGCCGCGCCACTTCGTGGATGGCGTCGCGCCGTCGCGCTGTGACCGCGGCCGCCACGGCCGGTGTCGCCCTGCTCGCCCTCGTCCCCGTCTTCATCACCTTCGACCTGCCGCTGAAGGTGGTCCCGGTGAAGGTGCCGCCCTACGTCCGCACCGTCGCGCCGACGCTGCCGGCGCGCACGGTCGTGCTCACCATCCCCTTCGCCATCTCGGGCTCCACCCAACCCATGCTGTGGCAGGCCCTTGACAACATGCAGTTCGACTTGGCGGGTGCTGCGCTGAAGACGCCGGCGGCCCACGGCGGCCCGGTGGGCCAAGGGGCGCCTGGATCGGCCAGGCGGATCCTGACCAACCTGACCGTCGTCGGCACCCCCGAGCCCAGCGGAACCTCGGCGCAGATCGCCACGGTGCGGCACGCCTTGCGAAAGTGGAGGGTGAGCCGGGTCGTCGTGGCGGGCGCCAGTCGCTACCCCGCCTACGCCACCGGCTTCTTCACCATGGCGCTGGGGGCGGCGCCCACCGCAGAGGCAGGTGCCCAGGTCTGGACGCTGCACCAGGGGATCCCCGCGGCGTCCCCTGCGTTCGGTGGCTCTCTGGGCTTGTGCTGGGAGGGGGCGCTGAAGGTGCCGCCGGCGGGCCGGGCTGGGTCCATGGCCCACTGCGTCCTCTACGCAGCGGGCCGGGTCTGAGCCCCAGCGCGCCCCGCCGTAGGCTAGGCACCCGTGCAACCCATCCTTCATCTCTCGTTACCGGTGCGAGACCTTGAAGAGGCACGGGATTTCTATGTGCGCACGCTGGGCTGTCAGGCGGCGCGTCAGCGCGACGACTTCATCGACGTCTGGTTCTTCGGGCTTCAGCTCACACTGCAGGACCGGCCGAACGAGGTGTCGGCACTGGTACCCGGAAGTTCGCGGCACTTCGGCGTCACGCTCGGGCACGAAGAGTTCGAGGCGCTCGTCGAGCGCCTGCAGAAGAGCGGCGTCGAGTGGGTCGTCCGGGTGACCACCGACGACGTCGGCCTTCTGACGGAGCAGACAAAGGCCAAGATCGTCGACCCGAGCGGCAACGTGATTGAGGTCAAGACCTACCGGGACGTGGAGGCCGCACTCGAGATCTCGACCCACTCGTACCCCCAGACGGTGGCGCGAGGAAACTGAGCTCCGGCGCCTCGCCCCGATGGGAGTGGGCGCCGACACGCGGGTGACCTACGGTATCGGCCGAAACGGGCGGATACGAGAGGAGTGCAGTGGCAGGCAGCGAGGTCAGCGGGGATCCCCGCACGGCGCGCCAGGACGGTCGGGCCATCGACCAGTTGCGGCCGGTCAAGTTCGAGCGGGACTACACGGTCATGGCGCCGGGTTCGGTGCTCGTGACGTTCGGGCAGACCAAGGTCCTCTGCACGGCATCGGTCGAAGAGCGGGTGCCGGCGTGGATGCGCGGCACCGGCAAGGGCTGGGTCACCGCGGAGTACTCGATGCTGCCGGGGTCGACGCCCGAGCGAGCTTCGCGCGAGGCGGCCAAGGGAAAGCAGTCGGGGCGCACCCAGGAGATCCAGCGGCTGATCGCGCGCTCTCTGCGTGCGGTGTGCGACCTGGTCGTGCTCGGCGAGGTCCAGATCACCGTCGACTGCGACGCTCTGCAGGCCGACGGCGGGACGCGCACGGCCTCCATCTGCGGCGCGTACGTCGCGCTGCACGACGCGTGCACCCGACTCGTGCACGCCAAGACGATCGCCGCGCATCCGCTGACGGACTCGGTGGCGGCCGTCTCGGTGGGCATCGTCGACGGCGTGCCCATGCTCGACCTGCCCTACATCGAGGATTCCCGGGCCGAGGTCGACATGAACGTCGTCATGACCGGCGCAGGGCGCTTCGTCGAGGTCCAAGGCACGGCCGAAGGCATAGCCTTCACGCGCAGTGAGCTCGACACGATGCTGGGGTTGGCCGAGGCGGGCATCAAGGAGCTGACCGGGCTCCAAGCGGCCGTGCTGGCCGAGCCACCGTCTCCTCGGTGAGCGCGGGCGGGACGCCGCTGCGCCTGGTGGTGGCGTCGGCGAATCCCGACAAGGTGAGGGAGATCGTGGCCGTACTCTCGGAGGCGCTCGACGTCGAGCTCGTGCCGCGGCCCGAAGACGTGCCCGAGGTGGTCGAGGACGGCGACACGTTGCTCGACAACGCCCGGCTGAAAGCGCAGGCCCTGATGCGGGCGACCGGCACGGCCGCGGTGGCCGACGACACCGGCCTGGAGGTCGACGCGCTGGGCGGCGCGCCCGGGGTCTTCGCCGCCCGCTACGCCGGCGAAGACGCCACCTACGCCGACAACGTGGCCAAGGTGCTCCACGAGCTCGGTGCGCTCGGCGACGGCGGGGGCGAGCGACGGGCGCGGTTCAAGACCGTTGCGCTCGTCGCGTTCCCCGACGGCTCCGAGGTGTGGGCCGAGGGCATCGTCGCAGGCCGCATCGCGCCGGCGCCCCGCGGCGAGCAGGGCTTTGGCTACGACCCGGTCTTCGAGCCCGAAGGGTGCGACGGCCGGACTTTCGCCCAGATGGACTCGGCGCAGAAAGACGCAATCTCACACCGCGGGCGGGCCTTCCGGGCGCTGGCCCAGTTGCTGGCCGAGGCGAGCTGACGCCCCATCACGGGCCGAACAGTGCCGGCGCCAGCGCCCGGTACTCGGCCAGCGGGAACTTGGCGAAGTCGGCGACGACCTGGATGCACACGTGGTCGGCACCGGCCTCGAGGTGGGCGCGGACGTGCTCGGCGACCGTGTCGGCATCGCCCCAGGGGATGACGGCCTCAATCAGGCGGTCGCTGCCGCCGCCCTCGATGTCGTCGTCGGTGTAGCCGAAGCGCCGCAGGTTGTTGGTGTAGTTCGGCAGCGGCAGGTAGATGCCGGCGTAACGACGCGCCAGCTCCAGCGCCGCCGTGCGGTCGGTCTCGAGGACGACCGCCACCTCGGGCGCCAGCACTGGGCCCGCGCCAAGCACCTGGCGGGCGTACGCCGTGTGTTCGACGGGGACGAAGTACGGGTGCGCGCCCGCGGCACGCTCCTTGGCGAGGTTGAGCATGCGCGGCCCCAGGGCGGCGAGGACGCGCCGCTCGGGCGGGAAGGGACGATCGAGCGCGTCGAGCGCGTCGAGATACTCGACCATGCGGCTGTAGGGCCGCGCGTAGTCCTGGACGATCACCGAGTGGCTGGCGCCGATGCCGAAGAGGAAGCGGCCGTCGTTGCGATCCGCGAGCTCGGTGACGGCCGGGCCGATGTCGGGAGGCGAGGTGGTCCAGATGCTGACGATGCCCGAGGCCACGACGGCGTGTCGGGTCCCGGCGAGTAGCTCGCCGAAGCGCGGCGCCAGTCCGGGCTCGAAGCCGCCCGAGGACCAAAGGGTGCCGTAGCCGAGGGACTCGAGCTCGCCCGCGACGTTGAGGTCGCGGTCTTCGGCGTCATGCCACGAGCCGCTCCACCAGACGCCGAACTTGCCGAGGTCGAACGTCATCGGTCAGCCCAGCTTCAGGAGGCGGGCGGCCGTGCCGCCCAGATAGGCCTCGGCCGCCTCGTCGGACAGGGGGAGGTCGCGCGCCGCAGCCAGGGCGCGCTCCATCGGCAGGAACGGGTGGTCGGACGCGTAGAGCACGCGTCCAAGGCCGCGCCCGGAGCCCATGAACGCGACGAGCGCGGGATCCATGTACTTGGCGAGGTAGGCGGAGTTCGACAGGTACAGGTCGGGCCACTTGAGCATGTACTGCATCAGCAGCGCTTCGTAGGGATGGCCCATGTGCGCGCCGATCACCGTCAGGCCCTTGAAGTCGATGAGGACGTCCTCGAGGTGCTCGGGGTTCTGGCAGGCCGAGCGCACCCGGGGCCCGGGGATGCCGACGTTGATGGAGACGGGCAGGCCGAGCTCCGCGCAGAGCGCGTAGATGGGGTAGTAGAGCTTGTCGTTGAGCGCGTACTGGTGCACCAGGGGGGTGACGCGCACCAGGGCCACGGCGGGATCGCCGGAGAGCGATCGAAGCAGTGCGCACTGCCTGAGGGGGCGGTCGGGGCGGTCGACCACGAGGGCGACCCGCAGGCGCCCGTGGTACGGGCCGATCTGATCGAGTAACGGCGCCGTTTCCTCGCTCGAGAGGCCGGCGGCCACGACGCCCACGTCGACGCCACACATGTCCATGGTGGCGAGCAGCTGCTGCAACGTGCTGGCTGCCGAGAGGTCGCCGCCGAGCAGGTCGGGAATCGCCTCGTTGCCGGCTTGGCCCAGGAAGGCCTGCGCGGCGGTGCCGCTCAGCGCGTTGACCCAGAGGTCGACGACGGTCACTGGGGCGTGTCGGCGTCCGATGGCGCGGCGGCAGTAGCGGCCTTGTCGGCGGCCTTCGCTTTGGCCTTGCGCAGGTACTTCACCCCGGTTTCGAGCGACTGCTTGATCAGCCGGTCGTTGTCCTTGGAGATGAAGGCGTGCACGCGCTTTTCGAGCAGCGCACGCAGGAAGGGGTTGAACGCGTGGTACGTCTCGGAGAAATGGACGCGGGTGCGGCCGTCGCCGAGATCCTCCAGGCGCGTGTGACCCTCCGCTTCGGACAGCAGCGGGCGCCCGACCGCGGTGTACTTCCACGACTCCTTGGGCTTCACCTCGGTCAGCCACTCCCAGGACTGGCCCTTGCCGCCGGTGAGGAGATAGCGGGGCACGCGGAAGAGGCAGTGCCGGATGAGGCCGTCGCCGACCTCGTTGCCGGGATAGAGGATGTCGATCGTCACGTCCCCCGTCTCGGTGTGGGGGATGCGAGCCCAGAACAACTGCCAGAGCTCGTCGACCGTGGCATCGATGTCCACGTGGTAGTGGTGTTGCTGCACCGGCTCACCCTATCCCTGCACCTGACGGCGGCGTCAGGTGGTGCAGGCACGAGTCCGGCTACGGGAAGGGGGTGCCGTAGCGATCCCGGTGGGCCTTCTCCGAGATCGGCTTGCGGCGGGGCGGGCCGAGCGGCTTGGGGAGATGGCCGAGGGGGACGACGGCGAGCGGCACGATCTCCGCCGGCAGCTCGAGCGGGCCCGAGAGCTCATCGCCCCCGACCACCGGCAGGGTGGTCAGGGTCGAGCCGAGTCCGAGCGCGTGGGCGGCGAGCAAGAGATTCTGCACGGCCGGGAAGACCGACGAGGGCAGCGCGACATCGAGCGTGAGGCGGGTGTCGCCGCACACCACGATCAAGACGGGGGCGGCGGCGATACCACCCATGGCACCGCGATCGACGTCGGCGAGAAAGGTGGGCGAGAGGCGATCTTCCTCGTAGGCCCGCGCACCGCCCTGCCAAAGGCGGGCGGTGAGGGAACCAATGGTGGCCCGCAGGCCCGGGTCGCGCACGACGACGAAGACGAAGGGCTGGCTGTTCTCGGCGCTGGGGGCGTGCGTGGCCGCGGTCAGGACCCGAGCGACGGTGTCGTCGTCGACGTCGTCGGGCAGGAAGGTGCGGGCGGCCCGCTGCGTATGCAGCACGTCGAAGAAGTCGGGCACGGCGGCCGATGGTAGCGAGCATGTGGATTGGGCGGCGCCGATGCGACCCGCTACCTTTGGCGCTGCATCGGCCGGGAGAGGCCGGGGCCCGCCATGACGACCTGGATCTGAACGAGGCGGCGGGGGACAGGAGGCAGACCGTGGCAGAGAGCGCCACATCGCACGAAGACGTGCTCAAGGGGATCATCGGGCAGCCCACCGGCAAGGCCAAGGTGGTCGTGGAGCGTGGACCCGTACAGCACTTTGCCGACGCCGTGCTCAGCACGAGCCCGATCTACCACGACCCCGCGGCTGCCAAGCAGGCCGGCTTCGGCAACATCCCGGCGCCGCCGACGTGGCCCTTCGCCATGGAGTTCTCGGGCAAGTTCGACGAGCTGCAGCCGGCCGACGCGCCGACGGGCAGCCCGCTGGCGGCGGCGGTCGGACCGCTGATCGCAAAGGGCGGGCTCATCTTGCACGGCGAGCAGGAGTTCATCTATCACCGCCCCGTCGAGGTGGGCGACGTGCTGGTGAGCGACGGCTCGATCGTCGACGCGTACCAGAAGGAATCCAAGGGTCGCACCATGACGTTCATCGTGCAGGAGACCAACTGGAGCGACGACAAGACAGGCGAGCCCGTGGTGACGGCGCGCTTCAACCTCATCCACCGCGCCTAGATCGGGAGGGTTTTGCGGTGACGCTGGCAACGAGTGGAACGACGTGGCTGACGGCGGCCGAATGGTTGGCCGTGCTGCGCATCGGCCTCGGCGTGTGGTGGTTCGAGAGCTTCCGGCACAAGGACAAGGCCGCGTGGTTCCAACGGGGTGCGGGCATCTCGTGGGGGCAGTCGGTGGCCGAGAAGCACAAGTGGCCGTTCGTGAAGAAGGGCTTCGACGCGATCGTGCTGCCGCGGCCCAAGGCGATGGCCTACGTCGTCGTGCTGGGCGAGCTGGCGATCGGCCTCGGCCTGATCCTCGGCTTCCTGACGCCGATCGCGGCATTCGCCGGGATCCTGTTGAACATCATGTATTTCATCTTGATGATCTCGGACTGGGCGGAGCAGGGCCAGAACTTCATGATGGCGTTGGCGTCGGTGGTGGTGCTGGGGACGCACGCGTGGAACGTGTGGTCGATCGACCACTGGCTGCACATCTTCGGAGCATGAGCGCGGTGACGGCGAAGAAAGATACGAGCGGCGCGAGCCGAAGGGCGACGGGAGATCGAGTCGATGGGTGAGAAGAAGCTGTCCTACGACGACGTGAAGGTCGGGGACGAGGCCCCGGTCATTGCGCACACGCTGACGCGCACGGACCTGGTCAAGTACGCCGGCGCCTCGGGGGACTTCAACCCGATGCACCACGACGAGGTGGCGGCGCAGGCGGCCGGCCAGCCGAGCGTCTTCGGACACGGCATGTTCTCCATGGGCCTGCTCGGCTCCGCGCTGACCGATTACGTCGGCATCGGCAACGTGCTGCGCTACCAGGTGCGCTTTGCCCGCCAGACGTGGCCCGACGAGGTCCTCTCCTCGAAGATCGTCGTCACCGGCAAGCGCGAGGAGGGTGGTCAGCAGCTGGTCGACCTGGCGGTCACGCTGTCCAATGGCGACGGCGAGGACAAGCTGGTCGGCGAGGCCACGGCGGCCATTGCATGACGGCAGAACTGTTGGCCCAGTCGTTTGCCTCGACCCGCGGGGTGCTGGCGAACGTGACCCCCGCCCAGTTCGAGGGCGACGTGACGCCGTGCGCGTCGTGGAGCGTCAAAGAGCTGGTCGATCACATCGTGAACGGGACCAACTATTTCGCCGGGACGGCCGAGACCGGCACCCCGCCCGCGGACGACGCCTTGCCGGCCGTCACCCCGGGCGGATTTCTCGAGGACTTCGACGCCGGCTCGGCGCGGGCGGTGCGAGCTTTCGGGGCCGACGGCGCGATGGAGCGGATCATGCACCTGCCTTTCGGCGAGCTACCGGGGAGCGTGTACGTCAACATCGCGTGCGGCGACACCTTCACTCACGGCTGGGACCTGGCCAGGGCCACAGGGCAGTCGACCGACCTCGATCCGGTTGTCGCCGCGCAAATCCTCGAGTTCGCCAAGCCGTTCCTGCCCGACGCCCTCCGGGGGCCCGATGGTCAGGCGCCGTTCGGGCCGGAACAGAAGGCGCCGGCGGGCGCGTGCGCCGCTGATCAGCTGGCCGCGTTCATGGGGCGCCAGCTTTAAGCAACCTGCCTTCGAGGGAGTAGCCGCTCGAGGGAGTAACGGTGGCGTCCGCGGACTGTATTGGCGATGCCGTTCAAGAAACTGACGCTTCTTGAACTTCTTCGTTCAACTCGTGAACGCAGAGGTTCAAACTTCTCCAAGAATTTGAACGGGAGGGTCAAACAACTCGCGATACACGCGCGGGGCGACGGGTGTGGGGGCTCGCGGCTAGGCGTCGACCGCTTCGACGCTGCGCTCGAAGCGCAGCGGGAGGCGCGCCGGCCCCCAGATCCCGAACGTCGAGGGCTTCCACTCGACGTCCCCGTCGCGGGTCAGACCCGGCATGCGCTGGGCCAGGAGCGGCAGCGCCTCTTGGAGCTCGGCCCGGGCCAGAGCGGCGCCCATGCAGAAGTGGATGCCGGCGCCGAACGTCATCTGCGCCGTGCCGCGTTCGCGAGTGATGTCGAAGACGTCGGGGTCGTCGAAGGCGTCGGGGTCGCGGTTGGCCCCGGCCAGAGAGGTGGACACGAGCGTGCCGGTAGGGAACAGGACGTCGCGGTAGACGATGTCCTCGGAGGCGAGGCGGGCCGTGCCGCGCACGGCACCGAGGTAGCGCATGGACTCCTCGACGGCGCGGGGGGCCAGCTCCGGGCGCTCGGCCAGCAGCGCCCACTGGTCGGGGTGCTCGCTGAACAGCGCGACCGAACAGGCCAGCTGGTTGCGCGTCGTGTCGGTGCCCGCCATCAGGACGGCCTGGGCCAGCATGGTCATCTCCTCGGTGGAGAGCCGGTCGCCCTCCTCCTCGATGGCGATGAGATCGCTCAGCAGGTCATCGCGGGGGTCGGCGCGGCGCTCGGTGATCATCTCGGTCACATACTCGGTGAGCTCGGCGCCCGCCCGCTGGATCAGCGGCAGGTCCTCGAGCACGTTGTTGTTGAAGATGCGAAAGATGTCGGTGGCCCAGCCCGAGAACAGCTTCCAATCCTGGGGCGGCGCGCCGAGCAGCTCGCAGATGATCGGGATCGGGTACGGCTCGCAGACGTCGGCCACCAGGTCACACTCGCCCTGGGCCGCCACCCGGTCGACCAGCTCGCCGACGACGGTGCGCATGGTGGGGCGGAGGCGGTTCGCCGACGCGGGCGTGAAGGCCGGCGCGACGAGCCGACGCAGGCGGGCGTGGCTGTCGCCTTCCATGGTGAGGATCGACTGGCCCCGGGACTGGGCCCACTCCGTGTCGGCGAGCTCGGGCGAGCGCTGGATCATGGAGAGCGCCGAATGGAACCGCTTGTCGCGCAGGATGGCGGTGACGTCGGCCAGGCGCATCACCGAGTAGCCCATGTCGGTGCGGGCGAGCCAGTGCTCGGCCCGGGCCGCCTTGATCGCTTCGATGGCGTCCTGGCGCTCGAGGCCGATGGTGGCGAGATAGGGGAGCTCGAGCTCGGTGACCAGATGTGCCATGGGACCCCCGGTGTGCGGGGCCGGGCGTGCGTCGCGTCGACCCGGGTCCGAGGTTAGTAGGGCGCCGGGTGGCCTTCGTGTGGGCGCGTCCGCGCCACGGGCGCCGGGTGAGGTTGCTTACCGGGACTTGGGAGGCTGCATGGCCGGGTGGCGCTGAGCCATCATCGGCAGGAGCAGGGACTTGGGTGCCAGGTGCGCCAGCGCGGCGCCGGCCCGGTTGGCGGCGCCGGGAATCACCACCGGACGTCCGGCGGCGAGCCCATCGACGGCCGCCTTCGCCACGGCGGGCGCCGACACCCACATGAACTTCGGCAGTGCCTCGCCCGCCTCGTCATCGCTGATCCCGGCCGCCTCGGCGAAACCGGTCTCGACGGGCCCGGGGCACAACGTGGTGACCGTCACGCCCGTGCCGCGCAGCTCCGCCCCGAGCGCGCGGCCGTAGGAGAGGACGAAGGCCTTCGACGCGCCGTAGACGGCCTGCCCGGGCAGCGGCTGGAACGCCGCCGTGGACGCGGTGTTGAGGACGGCGCCGCGGTGGCGCGTCACCATCGCCGGTACGAACAGGGTGCAGAGGTCGACGACCGCCTCGACGTTGGTCCGCACCATGGCGAGCTCACCGGCGCGGTCGGCCCGATGCACCGGGCCCATGGTCGTGAAGCCGGCGTTGTTGACGAGGATGTCGACGGTCAGCCCGCGCGCCTCGACCTGAGCCGGCAGCTCGCCGCGCGAGTCGGCGTCGGTCAGGTCGGCGGCGATGACCTCGGTGCGGACGTGGTGCTTCTGGGCCAGCTCGTCGGCCAGCGCTTTGAGCCGGTCCTCGCGCCGAGCCACGAGCGTGACGCCGTGCCCGCGTCCGGCCAGGGCCCGGGCGATCTCGCTGCCGATGCCCGACGAGGCGCCGGTGACGATCGCTGTGGTGTTCTCCTTGGGGGTGGGCAGTGCCATGGCCAAAGCGTAGTGAACGGGTTGGTCGCGCCGTCTTGGGCAGCCGCCAGGTCGTCGGCGAGGGCGACAGATGAAGTTCGCGTGACAGTGCGGGGTCCGACCTGGGCGTTCGCGAACGTCCAGTTCGCGTGGGGTTCACACGGCGAGGGTGCGGGGAGATACTGGTCTCAGAAGCGAGCGGCAACTGGAGCACCCGCCGTTGCCCCAAGAGGAAAGGAGCTGCCGATGCCATCGACACGCTCGACCGAGGAGGGCGATCCGCCGGGTTGAACCTGCGTCACCGATGTCGGTTTCGGTGACGCCGCTGGCAGTTCTCCTGGCAATGCAGCCCGGCGTGTGTCTTTAGGCCGCGCTCGCGCCGGTGCGTGTGCCGGCCGGCCGACAAGGCGGCCCCCGCACCAACTACGCCGCAGGCTAGGGACCAGGACAGCTGCGTACAGAGAAAATCACTACGAGTGAAGGACCGGCCGCCACGGCCGGTCCTTCTCGCGAAGGGCCCAGGCGCGTCCAGGCGATCAGGTGCCATGGTGGAGCATGACCGGGACGCGCCTGCCGATGTTCCCGCTCTCGGCGGTGCTCTTCCCGCACGCGGCCATGCCGCTGCACGTGTTCGAACCGCGGTACCGCGAGCTCATGCGCGACTGTCTCGAGGGTGACCGGCGCTTCGGCGTCGTGCTGATCGAGCGCGGGTCGGAGGTGGGCGGGGGCGACGCGCGGGCCGCCCTCGGCACCCGCGGCCTCATCACCCGAGCCGCCGAACTGCCCGACGGCCGCTGGCTCCTCGAGGTCACGGGCGAGGCGGTCGTGGCGATCGACGAGTGGCTCCCGGACGACCCCTACCCCCTGGCGCTGGTGCACGAGCCCGACCCGCTGCCGCAGCACGATGCCCCCGGGCCGCTGCTCGACGACGCGGTCGGGCGGGTGCGCCGGGCCCGCGCGCTGCTGTCCGAACAGGGGGGCGGTCCGCCGCTCGAGCCCGGGCTGGCCCTGGACGGGGGAGGCGACGCCGCGCGCGCGGCCTGGCACCTGTGTGGCGCCGCACCGGTCAACGCCTACGACGCCCAGCGCCTCTTGGCGGCCGGCAGCGCGTCTGCACGGCTCAGGCTGGTGGTGGAGCTGATGGATGATCTCGAGCTCGACCTGCGCCGGATGCTCGCCGAGTGAGCGCCGGCGGAGTTCTTACCGAACATCGCGAGTGGGGAGGGGTCACTCCGACAGGATGCGGATGTGGGACGCATTGAGCTCTGCGTTCCGATGGATCACGTCTTCGTCCATGAGCCGGGGCTCGTCCGAGACGATGCGGGGCATGCCGAGGTTCGTGGTGGGACGGCTGGTGGCGAGGTAGCGACGGATCCGGTTCGCCAGCGCAGAAAGGTGGGCGGCATCGTCGGAGCTTTCGCAGGCGCCGGCGGCCATTTCGAGCTCTTCGGCTGACTCGGTGAGGAGGTTCATGCCCGTGTCGTACGCGGCAGCCATCACGCGGGGTCACCCAGCTGGGTGACGGTGGGACGGACACTTCCGCCACTGCGCTCCGAACCCATCGGGACTCACGATCTTGTCACCGTAAGCGGGGACGCTGCTGCTCTCTCTGAGCCGTGGTCGAGGGTACACCCGAGCGCGTCGCTCGCCGCCGTCGGGTCTCGGGCGCGACGTCGTTCCCACTTCGCGTATAAAGGGCCCATGGCGATAGTGATCGTGCAAGGGGTGTTCTCGGTCGACGGGAGCGAACGGGACCGCTTCGTCGAGGCAAGCGTCGAGGGAATGCGCGCCTCTCGGCAGGAAGACGGTTGCCTCGAATATGTCATGGCGGCTGACCCCCTCGACCCGGAACGGGTCGTGCTGTCCGAGCGGTGGGAATCGATGGAGCACCTGGAACAACACTTCGCCCGACAGAGAGAGTCGCCCCGCGCCGCCGGCGCCAGGCCGGCACCTCGAAGCGTGGAGCTCACGCTCTTCGAAGTGGCGACGTCACGCCCTCTGCGCTGACCAGGACCCATGGCCGACTCCTCGACACTCTTCGCCTGGGCGGGAGGCCGCGAGGCCTTCGAGCGAATGATCAATGCGTTCTACGACCGCGTCGAGCGTGACGACCTCCTCTCTCCGTTCTTCCCGGGGGGCGTGCACGAAGAGCATCGCCGCAATGTCACGACGTGGTGGTGCGAGGTGTTCGGAGGCCCGACGGACTACACGACAACACTTGGTGGCTATGAGCGCATGGTGCACAAGCACCAGCGGCTCGGCATCACCAAGGACCAGCGGTTCAGGTTCGCCTCGCTGATGAGCCTGGCCGCCGACGATGCCGGCATGCCCGATGACCCGGAGTTCCGTTCCGCTCTGGTGGCCTACCTCGAATGGGGCACGCGCATTGCCTTCGTGAACTCCCAAGACGACGCCGACGTCGTCGCACACGCGCCGGTGCCCCGCTGGGGTTGGGGGGAGGCACCGCCGTACCAGCCCTAGCGCGGCACCTGCAGAAGCGGTCGGAGGTCGCTCCGCGCCCTCGGCTCAGTCCCCCTGGCGCCGGCGAATCTCGGCGTCGTGTTGGACTCGCCACCCCGGCTCGGCAAGGTCGAGCGCGTCCGTGGAGGCCCTCGAAGGGCAGCCCCACGATTTGAGCGTCTCGAGTGCCTCGGTCGGGGTGGCGGCGGTCCCGGTTTCCTTCTGACGCACGTCGGGCGGGGTGGCGGCAAGGTGCCAGCCTCCCTCGCCGTGGTGAACCTGGATCGACATGCTCGCCCCAGTCTGGCCCAAGGAGGGGCCGAAAAATGCCCCCCCGACACCGGAGCCGCGTTCTGTGCGGTCCGCCCGCCCGCGTCGTTGGGCGATGATGTGCCCATGGAAGGCCAAATCCAGCACGTCTCGATCCACGGGCACGACGTGGCGTACCGCATGGAGGGGAGGGGGCCCGCGCTTCTCCTTCTGCACGGCATCGCCGGGAGTTCGAGGACCTGGCGGGACGTGATCCCCCTCCTGTCGGATCGCTTCACGATCATTGCGCCGGACCTCATGGGTCACGGCCTGTCCGAAAAGCCCGTCGGGGACTACTCGCTGGGTGCGTTCGCCAGTGGGATCCGCGACCTTCTCGAAGTCCTCGACGTCGAGCGAGCCTCTGTCGTCGGCCAGTCGTTTGGCGGCGGGGTGGCCATGCAGCTCGCGTACCAGCATCCCGAGGTGTGCGATCGTCTCGTGCTCGTCAACAGTGGCGGTCTCGGGCGAGAAGTCAACTGGATGCTGCGATTCATGACGCTGCCGGCGAGCGAGTACCTGATGCCCGTGATCTTCCCGGGGTTCGTGCGCGACTGGGGTGACAGCCTGCTGCGGACGATCAACAACCGCGGCATCCGCCTGAATCGGATGACCGAGATGTGGAGTGCCTACGCGTCACTGGCCGAGGCGGAGAATCGTCCTGCCTTCGTCCGCACCATCAGATCCGTCATCGACCCCGGTGGGCAGACGGTGAGCGCGCTGGATCGTCTCTACCTGGCCGCCACGATGCCGACGTTGATCATCTGGGGCGACCGGGACGACATCATCCCGATCAGCCATGCGTACGCGGCACACGAGGCTATTCCCGGGAGCCGCCTAGAGATCATCGAGGGGGTCGGCCACTTTCCTCAGATCGAGGCGCCGGAGCAGTTCGTCGCCGCTCTGGTCGACTTCGTCGACACGACGGAACCCGCTCGTCTCGGCGCCCAGGACCGCCAGCGGCTGCTCAAAGAGCGATCGGGCCCGGCCCAGTAGTAGCGAAGAAGCCAGTCCGCGGACTCGGCAGATCTATCGAACACTGGGGAGCGTGCTGCTGGCGGAGCGTATGACCGACCCCCACGACCAGCGGCACAGCCTTTCTGGGAAGGTAAAGGGGAGCGGGACGCGGTTCGCCAGACCGTAAAGCGGCAGCATGGGCATCCGGGCCAGCCTCGAAACAGCGGCGACCTTGTGCCGACGCTCCTTTTGGTAGCGGGCCAAGGCCACTGGAATCGACGATGAAGACTCCAGCGCACGGGTCAAGACCCAGGCATCCTCAATCGACTGATTGGCTCCCTGCGCCAACACGGGCGGGATGGCGTGCACGGCGTCGCCGATGAGCGCGACGTGGTCCGTGTGGAACAGCCCAGGGACTCGATGCGACGCGTGGGGGAACGGCTCAATATCGAGGTCGTCGATGAGGGCGAGGAGATCGGACATCGGAGGCTTCCAACGTGCGAACTGCCGGCGCAGCCAGACGGCGAGAGACGAGGGCGGCACTTCTGGCGGCCACCGCACATCGAACCACCATTGGAGCAGGCCACGACCAGCGGGCATCAGTCCGACGCCTCCGGGTGGACCGGCGGCGTAGATCGAGGTGGACCCGCCGGTGATGTCCAGGGGGGCTGCGGTCAACCCCTGCAGTGAAGCCCAACCCGAGGGTCGCGCCGGCGCGGCCGGAGCGAACAGGTTGCGCACGACCGAGCGTTGCCCGTCTGCGCCGACGACAAGATCGGCTTCGAGCACTTCTCCGTGATTGAGCTCGACCATCGCTCGGCCGGCTCGTTCGTGGGCCCGCTGGCACCCCGCGCCGAAGCGGAGCGTTCCCGGGGTGAGCGCCCCCGCCAGGTGTTCCAGAAGCTCTCCTCGTGGGACGGTCACCGCGTCGATCCCGATCTGGCGGTTGAGCCGGGCGGTGTCCACCCAGCCAACGAGATTCCCCGTCGAAGACCTGAACTCGAGGCGGTCGATCACTTGTCCGTGTCCCCGGAGATCGGTCCCGAGACACCGCAGCGCCATGGCGCCGTTGTTCCACACCGAGATCGCCGCACCGCCCACGCGAAGATCCTCGGCCTCCTCGAGGACGCTCACGTCATGACCTCGGCGCTGCAGCCCACCGGCCAGGGCCAGTCCGGCGATGCCGGCGCCGACGACGAGCACTCGCACGTCAATGCTCTTCTTTCGGGAGTTGCTCCACGACCCTGGTGATGCGGCTGTCGGGCACCAGCCACACCACGGCGACGGCGACGTAGATCGCGACCGCTGCCCACGGCTCGAGGAACGCGAGACCGACGGCCACCAGGTAGGCGACGGCCGAGAGCCGGCCCTTTCGATCGCTCCCGATGGCGACGGCCAAGGGGGAACCCGGCGCATGCACCGAGAGCAGGGCGCGGGTGAGGAGAAAGTAGGCGACGGCGGAAAGAAGCAAGACCAGGCCGTACACCACGACCGGTGCAACATCACTCGGATACTTGCCGAGCCACGCTGTTGCTGCCGGCGTGAGCGACAGCGAGAAGAGCAGTCCCATGTTCGCCCAAAGAACCCGGCCGTCGATGCGCTCTACGACGTGCATCAGATGGTGGTGGTTGTTCCAGTAGATGGCCAAGAACGTAAAACTCAGCGCGTAGACGAGGAGCTTGGGGACCAGGTGCTTCAGATCGCTGAAGCCGGGCCCGCCGGGCGTGCGCAGGTCGAGCACCATGATCGTCATGACGATGGCGATCACGGCGTCGGTAAATGCCTCGAGCCGACCTCTGGTCATCGTCCGAGCATCGCATACCGCGACAACGGTGGACGATCCGCGAGAGGGTCAACGAATGGCGGGTCAGACGGCAACACGTGCGCAGTGGTGGTGGACCATCTCTGGGGAAGGAAGGAGAAGTTGGTTGGCGATTGGCCCGTCCGCTCCCAACGCTGACGCGCGGACGCTTCGTGTGAGGGATGCGCCCCGGGGGCCGGCGGATGGTGCACCCGCCCCCCGCCATCGGCCAGGCTCGTGCCACGCAGCAGGCTGTCGGCCATCGGTCGCTTCAGCGGCCAGACTGAGCCTGCGCTGTGAGAACAATGGGGGTGTACGTTGACCGTGTGCCGATGTTCCTCGACCGCCACGACGTCCCTGGAGTGACGCCCGAGGAGTTGGCCGATGCGCACAAGCTTGACGTGGCGATCCAAGACAAGCACGGAGTGACATATCACACCTACTGGTTCGAACCCGAGAACGGGTCCGTGTTCTGTCTTGCCGAGGGGCCGAGCAAACAAGCGATAGAGAGCGTGCACCGGGAATCGCACGGCCTGTTGGCGAGCACCATTTTGGAGCTTGATGGGCTCGTGCCGTTGAACCAGTTCTTCGGGTCACGGCCCAATCATCCCGTGGGCACTGTGTACGCGGCGCCAGCCCTGCGGGCGATCGTCTTCACCGACGTGTGCGGGTCTGTCGCCCAAACGCAGGAGCTCGGTGATGACGGCCACATGCAGCTGCTCGCAGAGCACAACACGATCGTTCGGAGCGAACTCGTCACGCACGACGGTCGCGAGGTCAAACATACCGGCGATGGCATCATGGCCGCCTTCACATCAGTGGTCTCGGCCGTCGCGTTCTCGGTCGAGGTACAACGAAAGCTTCACGAACGCAACCAGAACGCCGTCATACCGTTCGGGGTCAGCATCGGCATTAGTGCGGGTGAGCCCGTGACCGACGACAATGACGATCTGTTCGGCGCGGCGGTGCAGCTCGCAGCGCGGTTATGCGCAGCCGCATCCTCCGGCGATATCGCGGTGTCCGTCGCCGTTCGCGAACTGTGTATCGGCAAACCGTTCCGCTTTGACGATCTGGGCGAACTCGTGCTCAAGGGCATGGCGGAACCCACGCAAACCTATGCCGTATCTTGGCGCGAAATGGCTGCCTAAGGCCCCCTGTCACTTGCGTCCTCGCCGGATGAATCGTCCAGCGCCCGGCTCTGCGAGCGACTACAGGATGTTGGCGACGATGAGAAGCACAAGTCCCAACACAACGATGCTGACAAGAAAAACCTGCCGTATGGGCTTTCGAACGCGGCGCTCGTCGGTAAATTCGCCCCAGTCCCACGTGTCGGGATCATCGGGGTCGGGTGGTACAGGGCCTACCGGCGTGGGCATTGATCCGTCCGGTCTAGCCGGCCAGGCCGTTCACGACGCCGTTCACGACGCCGACCGAGTCCTTGAACCACGCACCCTCGAGCCCACCGCCAACGCACCCCGTCCGACTCACGTCCCCACCTGCGAACCTTCGCGGGTATCGAGAACGATCTTCCCTCGGCTATGCCGCTGTTCAAGCAACTCATAGGCCTGGCGAACGTCCCGTAGGGCGAAGGTGGCTGCGATTGGAATCGCAAGTTGCCCTTCCTCTATCAACGACGCAAGCTCCGAGATGACGCTCCCGACGTCGTCGACCGCTGACATTCCTTCCACATGAGTTCCATGCCGCGCCCCCGATTCTCGGTCGATGATCGTGTCAATTCGATCAGGCTCTACGCCGAGTTCGTCAACGGCAAGGTCGACGTAGCCGCCGCCGAAGCAGTCGATAAAGGCGTCGATCCCGCCGTCCGCAGCGACGCGAAGACGTTCCGCCAGGCCCTCGCCGTAGGTGACGGCCTTGACGCCCATCGACTCCAACCAGTCCGAGTTTCCAGCCCCGGCGATACCCAAAACGGTTGCCCCCAACCGGCGAGCGAGCTGGATTGCGATAGATCCCACCCCACCGGCAGCCGCCGACACCGCGACCACCTCGCCGGGCCTCAACCCAACGGACTTCACGGTCTCCCATGCGGTGGTGCCCGCCACGTACAGGGAGCCAGCAGCGGGCCAGGGAACCCTTCTTGGCTTTGGCACGACCTGGTCGGCGGGGAGACTCACCGCCTCTGCCTGACTCGACCGCTCATCGCTCCAGCCGATTACCTCGTCGCCGACTGCGACACGGTCTACCCCCTCACCGATTTCGGCGACGACACCAGCAAGGTCGCTGCCCTGCCCCGACGGGAATGTGGCCGGCCACAGGTCATGCATGAGACCCCGTCGTATCGACACCTCACCCGGATTGATGGCGGCCGCAACGA
>DASZLL010000131.1:0-5752 GCA_035552395.1 Acidimicrobiales bacterium | reverse complement strand
GTCGGGGTCCGCTTGGAAAGCTCGAGCACGACGTAGTTCCCGCTCACGCTGATCGGTGCCGACGCCTTGCCGACGGCGAGGCCCTGCAGCGTCGAGACGGCCGCGCCCAGCTCGCCGGCCACGGCCACCAGCTCGGTGCATGGGATCGTCCCGCTCTGGGTGGCTGAGCTCGCCACCTGGGCGAAGGGCGTCCCGAAGTCAATGGACGCTTGCGCCTGCTTTGCCGCTGACTCGCTGGAGTACTCCGCCGCGTTGAAGCACGCCGTGTCGAATTGCGCGCGGTGCCGCTCGTAGTAGCCCTCGAGCTGGCCCTCGCTCGAGCCGACCCCGGCCAGGTCCTCCTGGAGGGCACTGGCGGTCGCGACGAACTGCACCTGCGCGTCGACGAACGACGCCGGCAGCGAGGCCAGCACAACCTGGCCGGTCAGCGGTGAGGGCGAGCCGCAGCTGAACCGCGGGTTCTGACCTTGTGCCGTCTGGGACACCTGGGACATCACGCCGTCGATCTGGTTGACCAGGTTGGCCCGCGCCTCGGTCAGCTGTTCGGGCGTCACCGTCACGTGATGCGTGGTCGCAAGGTAGAGCACCAGCTCGTGTCCGATCTCGGTGTCGAGGTAGGTGGCGACGAACGCGCTGTTGGCCGTCGGGTTGTCCCCGACGTTTTGGCCCTGGCCCGCGCCGGTGATCGGGGGCAGCACCTGGTTTCCGTTCGACGACAAGTAGTCCTCCGAGGTGAGGTAACACTGGTAGTCAGGGCTCCCCACGATGGCAGAGATGTCAGAGTTGAGCGTCTGCTGGCTGATGGCGCTGCCGTTGACGACGGCTGCATTCGTGGGCACAGTCAACGCCGCTGCGGCCACGCCGCCACCGAGAAGGATGAGGAGGACGAGGAGCCATTTCACGCGCCGCGCATGCTACAAGGTGCCCCGGCCAGGGCTGGAATCGCCCTGGGAGACCGGCACGAGCTCTTCGATCACCCGGCGCACGCTCTCGGCGGCGGGCGCGCCGTCGGGGATCGGCAGCAGTAGTTGCGACAGGTCTTCGCGGTAGGTCGCTCCTGGCACCACGCGCCGGAGCCGGACTTGGGCGCTGGCCGGCAGGGTGATAGGCGAGAGACGCACGACCGGGCGCCGCGTGCCCCCCGGCCGGAACGAGCTCATCACCACTTCGCCGATGCCGCGCGCCAGCGCGGTCGCGCGCAGGCGGCTCATGGCGAGAAGTCCTTCGGCCGGCACCGGCAACGGCCCGTAGCGGTCGACCCACTCGGCGCCGATGTCCTCGACGTCGTCGAGTGACACTGCGGCGGCCAGCCGGCGGTACGCCTCGAGGCGGGAGTCCTCGGCCTCGACATAGTCCTTCGGCAGGTGCGCGTCGCCGGGGACGTCGATCGAGACGGACGGCGGCTCGGGCCGCGGCTCCCCCCGCGCTTCGGCCACGGCTTCGGCCACCAGCTGGACATAGAGGTCATAGCCCACGGCGGCGATGTGCCCTGACTGGTCCGAGCCCAACAGGTTGCCCGCGCCGCGGATCTCGAGGTCGCGCATGGCGATCTTGAATCCCGACCCCAGCTCCGTGTGCTCCCCGATCGTCCGCAGCCGTTCGTAGGCCTGCTCGGAGAGGACCCGGTCGGCCGGATAGAAGAGGTAGGCGTAGGCCCGCTGGCCCCCCCGCCCTACCCGGCCACGGATCTGGTGGAGCTGGCCCAGGCCCAACAGGTCGGCGCGGTCCACGATCAGGGTGTTGACCGAGGGCATATCGATGCCGGACTCGATGATGGTCGTGCACACCAAGACGTCGTAGCGGTGCTCCCAGAAGTCGAGTACCACCGTCTCGAGGCTCCCCTCGTCCAGCTGCCCGTGGGCGACGGCCACCCGCGCCTCGGTCACCAGGTCGCGCAGGTCGCGCGCCACGCGGTCGATGTCCGACACCCGGTTGTGCACGTAGAACACCTGCCCCTCGCGCAGGAGCTCGCGCCGCAGTGCCTCGCTGACCGCGGCGGTGTCCTGCTCGCCCACGTAGGTCAGGATCGGACGGCGGTCGGCCGGCGGCGTGTTGACCATGGACAGATCCCGGATGCCCGTGAGTGCCATCTCGAGTGTGCGCGGGATCGGGCTGGCCGTCAGTGTCAGCACGTCCACACCTTCGGCGATGCGCTTCACCGCTTCCTTGTGCGTGACGCCGAAACGCTGTTCCTCGTCCACGACTAACACACCGAGCTGCTTGAAGTGCACGTCCTGGGCCAGCAGCCGGTGGGTCCCGATAACGACGTCGACGGTGCCCTCGGCCAGACCCTGCACTACCTGGCGCTGTTGGACCGGCGAGAGGAAGCGGCTGAGCAGTTCGACGCGCACCGGGTAGGGCGCGAAGCGATCGGCGAACGTCTGCGCGTGCTGGCTCGCCAGCAACGTCGTCGGGACCAGGACCGCCGCCTGCGTGCCGTCCTGCACGGCCTTGAAGACCGCCCGCAAGGCGACCTCGGTCTTGCCGAAGCCGACGTCCCCGCAGACCAGGCGGTCCATCGGCTGCGGCTCCTCCATGTCGGCCTTGACGTCCGCGATGGCCTTAAGCTGATCCTCCGTCTCGACGAAGCCGAACGACGACTCCATCTCGGCCTGCCACGGGGTGTCCGCGCCGAAGGCGCGGCCCTCGACGGCCAGGCGCCGCCGGTAGAGCTGGACCAGTTCTGCCGCCACCTCTCCCGCGGCCGCCCGCGCCTTGGCGCGTGTGCGCTGCCAGTCCGCGCCCCCCATCTTGGAGAGCGTCGGCGACTCGCCCCCTGAGTACGCGGTGATGGCCTCGATCTGCTCGACCGGCAGGTAGAGGCGGTCCGAACCCCGGTACTGCAGGATCAGGTAGTCACGCGTCGTGCCGCCCATAGTCCTGGTCGTCACCCCCTCGAAGCGGGCGACGCCGTGCTGGCGGTGGACGACGAAACTGCCGGCCTCGAGATCGTCGAAGAAGCCGTCCGCCGCGCGCGCCCGGGGTCGGGCGCGCCGATGCGGCATGCGGCGGCCGGTGACGTCGGTCTCGGAGAGCACCGCTACCAACGAATCGGGGAGGACGAATCCGCTCGTGACCGGCGCCGCGACCACGACGGCGCCCGGCCTTGCGCTCGCGGCATCGAGGACAGGGGCGTGCACGCCCTGCTCCTCCAGTGTGGCGGCGAGACGTGCAGCGCCCGGGACAGTCGCGGCGCACAGCGTCACCGTGTAACCCTCGCCTACCAGCCGGCTCACCCCGCCCGCCAGCCGTGCCGGATCACCCGCCACTGGGTCGAAGCGCCCGACCCGCAATGCCGCCGTCGAAGGACCCTCGGGCACCGGCGGGAGAGAGACGACACCGGCGTCGCAGTCGCGCAGCAGCCGCTCGAACGGCACGTGGAGGCGCGGGAAGGAATCCTCGTCGCCCTCCTTGGCGCCCCAGGTGGCGGCCAGGGTCTCGGCCAGGGCGGCCTCCTCGTCGAGCAGTTGCACCGCCCGGTCGCGGATGCGTCGCGGTTCGACGAGCACGACCTGCGCCCCCGGGCGCAGCAGATCGGGCAGCACCCGCGCGTCGCCGTCGAGGAACGGCAGCCACGACTCCATACCGTCGAACTGCTCCCCTCTCTCGAGGCGCTCCCACGTGGACGCGCCCCAGGGCCGCCGCGCCATGAGCGCACCGGCCGCCCGGCGCGTCGCTTCCGAGGTGAGCAGCTCGCGGCAGCCGTAAAGGACGACAGTGCCGATGTCGTGGGAGGAGCGCTGGTCACTTACCGCGAACGTGGTCAGCCGGTCGACCTCGTCCCCCCAGAGGTCGATGCGAACCGGCGTATCCGCGGTGGACGGGAAGACGTCGACGATGCCGCCGCGCACGGCGAACTCGCCGCGGTGTTCGACCTGGTGTTCGCGGCGGTAGCCCCGCGCCACCAGCTCGCGGAGTAGGGACTCCGACTCGATCTGCTCGCCGCGCGCGAGCACGGTCGGGGCGACGCCTTCCAGGGGTGCGAGCCGCTGCAGGATCGCCCGGACGGGGCTGACGATGACCCGGGGCGCGGACAGCGCGGCGCCGTCGCGCGGTTGGGTCAACGCATGGAGCACAGCGAGCCGGCGACCCATGGTCTCGATCTCGGGACTCACCCGCTCGAAGGGCAGGGTCTCCCAGGCGGGCAGGAGGGTCACGGCCCCGCCGAGCGCGCCGACCGTAGCGCCGACCTCCGACGCCGCCCTCACCACGGGCTCGAGCAGGCAGCCCAGGTCGTCGACGAGCCGCTCGGCATCGAGGCCCGTCGGCGTGACGACGAGCAGCGGCGCCCGTTGGGTGAAAGCAGCCAGCGCGGCTGCCACGACCGCCTGCGCCGACTCGGGCACGGCCACCGTGGCATCGGCGGCGCCTAGAAGCGCGCCGAGAACCGGGTCCGTCCGCAGCAGGCGCGGGATGCCCGCAAGGCTGCCGGCTACGGGCGCGGGGCTGGTCGGGTGAGGAGCGGACACCGGCGCTAACCCGGCAGCGAGTGGCACCAGAGCATGGCCGCGTCGATGCCGTCGGCCGCGATGTGCTCGACGGCGTCCGCCGCCGTCTGCACTGCGACGTCCAGGTGCTCGCGCACCGAGCGCGTCGGCCGCCGCAGCACGTGCGACGCGCCCTGGGCTGCGGTCGGGGGCTTGCCCACCCCGATGCGCACCCGGAGGAAGTCCTTGGAGTGCAGATGCGATGAGATGGAACTCAAGCCGTTGTGCCCGGCCAGCCCGCCCCCGGACTTGAGGCGCACCGTCCCGGGTGGAAGATCCAGCTCGTCGTGCACCACAACGATGTCAGCCGGGTCGTCGACCCCGAAGCGCCGGGCCAGCGCGCGCACGGCCACGCCCGAGTCGTTCATGTAGGTCGTGGGCACGGCCAGGGCGACGCGCCGGCCGCCGAGGATCGCGACCGCGGCCCGCGCCTGCACCCCCTTCTCAGCGCGTAGCGACGCGCCGTAGCGTTCGGCCAGGAGCTCGACGGCGTCTGACCCGGCGTTGTGCAGGGTTCCGGCGTATTCGGTTCCGGGGTTGCCCAGCCCGACGACCAGAAGGTCAGCCGGGGTGCCCCGGCGCTCGGGCCGGGCGAAGGGGCGACGCAGGGCCTAGCCCTCTTCGACCGCGGAATCCGATGCCTGCGCCTCGCCGGTGGACTCGCCGGCTCCCTCTGCGGCCGCACCCTCCGCCGCCTCGCCTTCGACGGCAGCCTCTTCCTCCACCACGACACGCGGCGGCTGGCCGATCACGATGGCGGTCTCGGGGTCGACGTCGGTGGTGACGCTGGCCGGGAGGGCCAGATCGGACACGCGGATCTGACCGCCGATGATCAGCTCGCTGATATCGGCCTCGAGGGAGGTCGGGATGTCGCTCGGCAGCGCGTTGATGCTCAGGGTGAACATCTGCTGCTCGACGAGCCCGTCGCCGTGATGGACCTCGAGGGCCTCGCCCACGAGCACGATCGGCACGTCGGCGCTGATCACCTCGTCGCGCCGCACGATGATGAAGTCCACGTGGGTGACCGTCTGCGCGACCGGGTGCCGCTGCATATCCCGGGCGATCGTCAGGTAGGTCCCCGAACCGGTGTCGAGCGAGAGCAGCTGGTTGGCGCCCGCTTCGGTGTTCAGGGCAACGCGGAGCTCGCGGGCCACGACCGCCACCGGCAGCGGGTCGGTCCCATGCCCGTAGATGACTCCGGGGATCTTCCCCTCGCGCCGCAAACGGCGGACGGCGCGCGAGCCCAGCGGGCGGCCAATCTCGGC
>DASZLL010000130.1:0-4175 GCA_035552395.1 Acidimicrobiales bacterium | reverse complement strand
ATTTTCAATGGCTACTGGTTCCGTGAAGTGGTTTAACGGTGAGAAGGGCTTCGGCTTCATCACCCAGGACGGTGGAGGCCCCGATGTGTTCGTGCATTACAGCGCGATTTCAGGTACGGGCTACCGCAATCTCGAAGAAGGACAAAAGGTCGAGTTCGAGACGAACCAAGGCCCCAAGGGGCTGCAAGCAGCGAACGTGCGCGCCATCTAACGCGCCTCGCGAACAGACGTAACGAAAGAACCCCGCCTCTTCGGAGGCGGGGTTCTTTCCATTCGGAGCTTTCGGAGCAGCCGACTGTGGTTTACCAATAGGGGCGGCTCTGGCGGGTGGTCACGTCGAGGACCGCCGCCGCGTACTCGGGGCGGCACACCACGAGGTCGGGCAACCAGGCGTCGGGATCGCCATAACGCAGCGGATCCCCGTTGAGCCGGCTGGCGTGCAGCCCGCAGGCCAGCGCCACCGCGGCGGGGGCACACGAGTCCCACTCGTACTGGCCGCCGGCGTGCACGTAGACCTCCGCCGCCCCCAGGATGACGGCCGCGATCTTGGCGCCCGCCGAACCCATTGGGATCATGGACCCGCCGAGGGCCTCCGCCACGTCGTACGCCACATCCGGCGGACGGCTGCGCGAGACCACGAGCCGTGGCGGCTCGCCCGTCGGCGGTGGAAGCTGCGGCGGCTCCGCCGTCGAGAGCACCATGTCGACCGCGGGCAACGCGACGGCACCGACGACCGGGTCGCCGCGGACGGAGAGGGCGACGTGCACGGCCCAGTCGATGCGGCCGCGCTGTCGAAACTCGCGCGTGCCGTCCAGCGGGTCGATGATCCAGAGGCGACCATCGTTGGAGACGTGCTCGAGGCCCTCCTCCGAGCGCACGTCGTCGTCGGGATAGAGGCGGTTCAACTCGGCGACCAAGAGGCGGTGGGCCATGCGATCACCCGCCGCGCCGACGTCTCGGGCTGCGCCGGGAGCCTCGCGCAGCTCGAGCAAGGCCTGCCCTGCCTGCTCCGCGAGCTTGGCCGCGTCGCGGTGCTCCGCTGCGAGGTCTTCGGCCATGGCCCTCTGTCTAGACCAAACGCCTGTCGGTAGCCCACCTCGTGAGCTCGTGGCGGGTCGACAACTGCAGCTTGCGCAGCACCGACGAGACGTGGGACTCGACCGTCTTGGCCGAGATGCTCAGGTCCCGAGCCACCTCCTTGTAGGTGTAACCACGGGCGATCAGGCGCAGCACCTCGCGCTCGCGCGGCGAGAGCTGATCGAGTTCAGGGTCGAGCCCGACCGCCGGCGTGGCACCCCCGTGCGCGAAGGCGTCGAGCACGAACCCGGCCAGCCGTGGCGAGAAGACGGCGTCGCCGGCGGCCACCCGGTACACGGCCTGGAGGAGCTCGGGACCCGAGATCGTCTTGGTGATGTAGCCGCGGGCGCCGGCCCGGATCACGTCGATGACGTCCTCGGGCGCGTCCGAGACCGACAGGGCCAAGAACTGCACCTCGGGATGATGCGGCAGCACGCCACGCAGGACGGCCAGGCCGCCGCCGCCGGGGAGGTGCACGTCGAGGAGCACGACATCGGGCAGACGCTCGCCGATGAGCTCGACGGCCGCCGTGGCCTCGTCGGCCTCGCCCGCCAGCTCGACGGCGTCGCCCAACTCGGCCTTCACGCCGGCGCGGAAGACGGCGTGGTCCTCGACCAGGAAGATGCGAGGGCGTCCGCCGGCGACGGCGCCCTCGCCGCGGCCGCTCACTTCACTCGTTCGCGCCGCGGCATGAACAGCTGGACCTCGGCCCCCTCTCCGGGGGCCGAACGGATGACGGCCTGGCCTCCGAAGCGGGCGACGCGGGACTCGATCGACTGGGCGATGCCCTGGCGGTCCTCGGGCACCGATGCCCGGTCGAAGCCCTGGCCGCGGTCGCGCACGTAAAGCTCCACGGTCTCCGGCTCGACCTCGGCGTAGATCGACACCTGATCGGCGCCCGACCATTTGGCCGCGTTGACCGTCGCTTCACGGGCGGCGTCGAGCAACGCCCGCAAGGGCTCGTCGAGCGCGCAGTCCCCCACCACGACCACCTGCACCGCGATGCCGTGGTCCGCCTCCACCTGTCGCTGCAAGAGGGCGACCCCTTCGCCGAGCATGGTCGCGTCCTCACTGATGACGCCCGGCGACCGGCCCTCGAAGAGCCACGCCCGCAGTTCTCTCTCCTGGGCTCGGGCCAGGCGCACGACGTTCTGCGGGTCGTCGGACGACCGCTGAATGAGCGCCAGGGTCTGCAACACCGAATCGTGGACGTGGGCGGCCATCTGCGCTCGCTCCTCGGCCCGGACCCGGGCCTGGCGCTCCGCGATGAGGTCGCGCACCAGGCTGAGCCACCACGGGCCGAACACGACGATGGCGGCCGCCACGACCAGCGCCGCACCGCCGACGGGGCGCAGCGCCGCCAGCGTCGTGTGCCCCTCGACGAGCAAGGCGATGCCGATGCCGGCGAGGGCGAGGCCGACGACGACGCGGAGGATCAACAGGCGTCGGCCCTGTCCGTGGAAGTCGTTGCCGAGGAGCGGGACGACCTCGTGGTCGATGAAGTCCTTCTCCGACTCGTTGGCGTTGCGCCAGATGAGGACGAGCAGTCCGGCGGCGAGCAGTGTGGGCCAGCTGATGAACCCCACGACCGGCACGTGCAGGCTGCTCGTGATCACCTGCAGGAGGATCAGTAGCGGGATCAGGACGGCGAGGACGATGCGGACCCCGTGCTTGTCCTTGATGGCCCGCGCATAGATGTTGGTCGACTGCCCCTCCATCGGGATCATCAGCCACGCAATGGCGTAGACGAAGACCATGATCCCGCTGGCGATACACGCCAGGACGCACCCAATGCGGACCCACGTGACATCGATCCCCGTGGCGCGCGACACCGCACCGCACACGCCGCCCAGCACGCGGTTGTCCTCGGTGCGGCGGAGGGAGCGGAGCCGGCGCCTCACGTGCGGTGGCATGTGATGGCGGTGGTGCGACCACTCGGGGCGGCCCCGGTGGCGCCCCGGGCCGAAGCACCCGTCGCCTGGACTGTCGTCACCTGGCTGGGCGGTCGCGCTGCGCTCCGGAGACGTCGAAGGCGCTACGGGTGGGGGTGGGGGCGCGACGGGCAGCGGTGCGGTCGGGCTCTCGCTCTCGATGAGCGGGGGCGTGACGGATTCGGGGGCCTCTGCGATACCTCGATGATCGCGCGAGCCTCTGACCCCGGGCCATCAGGGAAATCCCTGAGCGGTCGGGGTCCCCTTCGGGGTCCGACCAGGGTGTTTCCGGATTCATCCCGGGGACCCGCCCCGTCAGGCTGTCCTCATGGACACCGCAGCGAACGAGAATCCACAAGGCCCCCGAGCAGCTGGCTCCCCCGGAGACCCCGGGACCGGCCCTTCGACCGGCTCATCCACCGCCTCATCCACCTCGACCTCCACCTCCCAGCTCCCCCCGAACCAGGCCGACGGACACGACCACCAAATGCGTCTGCACCGCCGCACTCGCGGCCGCATGCTCGGTGGCGTGGCCGTCGGCCTGGCCGACTACTTCGACGTCGACCCGGTGTTGGTCCGCATCGGGTTCGTCGCCCTCGGCTTCCTCGGCGGCCTGGCGGTGCCCCTCTATCTCGCCGGGTGGGCGCTCATCCCAGATGAGGAAACCGATGCGTCCATCGCCGAGGAGCTCCTGGCCCGGGAGCGGGCGCGGGGCGCCTACTGAGCCGAGCCCGGGCCGACTTTTCACAAACCTGAGCAACCCGAGCAACCTGAGCAACCAGAAGCACCAGAGCAACCAAAAAGAAGGAGACGAGACGCGATGCGCTACCGCTGGGACCCCGCCTACCCGATGGGCCGGCGGGACGCGACGCCCTATGACACCGGCCTGCGGGCATCTGACGACGAGCGCAACGCGGTCGCCGACAAATTGTCCCGCCACTACGCCGAAGGGCGGCTCGACGAGTCCGAGTTCAAGACCCGGCTCGACACAGCCATGTCGGCGACGACACGGGGCGACCTGCACGGGCTCTTCCACGACCTGCCCATGCTGCCCAGCGCGCCACCGCCTCCACCACCTCGACACCGCCGGGTGCTGCCGTGGGTGTTCCTGATCGGCTTCCTGGCCATCGTCGCCGGGGCGACGCTGCCCTTCTATCCGATGTACCA
>DASZLL010000129.1:0-5810 GCA_035552395.1 Acidimicrobiales bacterium | reverse complement strand
CAGACGGAAGCGTCGTGGCGCGCCGGCTACGGGGCCGCTGCGATCGACGCCGCGCGCGACGCGCTCGAGCCGCTTGTCGGCGACGGCACCCTCGGCGCGTCACCGCTCGCACCCGGACTCGCGCCGCACCCCGACAATTGGCGGTCACGGGTCCGGCCGCCCGAGACCCTGGCGCACCACCCCATGATCCTGCACCGCGGCGCCGATCCCGACGGGAGCTGAACCCCCGGTTGGCCGGGCCCGGTGCGCACCGGATCGGGCTCGCGGCGGGCTGTGGCAGGCTGGGTTCGTGCACCCCTTTCGCCGCGCCGACGCGCTGCGCCGTCTGGCCGACGAGGAGTTCGACGTGCTGGTGATCGGCGGCGGTGTCACCGGTGCCGGCGTGGCCCTCGACGCCGCGAGCCGCGGCCTGAAGACCGCACTGGTCGAGAAGGACGACTTCGCCTCGGGGACGTCTTCGAAGTCCTCCAAGATGGTGCACGGGGGCCTCCGCTACCTCCAGCAGCGCGAGATTCGCCTCGTGTACGAGAACCTGGCCGAGCGCCAGCGCCTGTTGAACAACGCGCCCCATCTCGTCTCGCCACTGCCTTTCCTCATCCCCCTCTTCGGCCGCGACGGCGTGGTTTCCAAGACCGTGGCGCGGTCGTACTCCACCGCCTTGTGGCTCTACGACATCACGGGCGGTTGGCGCATCGGCGAGCGCCACCACGAGGTGACCAAGGACGAGGCCCTCGACCATCTCCCCACGCTCAACACCGACCACCTGGTGGCGGGCTTCCTCTACTTCGACGCCCGTACGGACGACGCCCGCCTCACCCTGACCCTGGCCCGCACGGCGGCCATCGAGTACGGCGCGGCCATCGCGAACTACACGCCGGTCGTCGCCATGAACGAATCCGGCGGCAGAGCCCGCGGCGCAAGGGTCCAGCCCGACCCGACGGACGCCAGGAGCGCCTTTGACATCCGGGCCCGCGTCGTCGTCAACGCCACCGGCGTCTGGGCGGACGCGATCCGCGCCCTCGACGAAGGCACCCACCCCAACTCCATCCGCCCCGCCAAGGGCGTACACGTCACGGTGCCCGCCGACCGCTTGCCGTGCGACATCGCCGCGGTGATTCCCGTGCCCAAGGACAAGCGGTCGATCTTCGTCGTCTCGTGGCCGGGCACGGATCTCGTCTACCTGGGGACGACGGACACCGGCTACAGCGGCCCGCTCGACGACCCCGCCTGCACACCCGAGGATGTCGACTACCTGCTCGAGGCGGCCAACAACGTGACGACGTCGCGCCTGACCCGGGCGGACGTCACCGGCGTCTGGGCCGGCCTGCGACCCCTCCTCGCCCCCACCCGCGGCCACGTCTCGGAACGCACGTCCGACCTGTCGCGACGCCACACGGTCATGACGTCACGCGAGGGTGTGGTGACCGTCACGGGCGGCAAGCTCACCACCTATCGCAAGATGGCGCAGGACACGGTCGACGCCGTCGTGCGCCAGCTGGGCGAGTCGCCCCGGCGGCGCCACTGCATCACCAAGGACCTCCCACTCATCGGTGCGACGACCAAGACGCGCGATCCGGTCGCCATGGCCCAGCCCCACGCCCGACTCCTCGGCCGCTACGGTACGGAGTCCCCGCACGTGCTCGCGCTGGCCGACGGCCACCCGGAGCTCCTCGAGCAGGCCGTCGCGGGATTGCCCTACACGCGCGCCGAGCTGGTCTACGCAGTCCGCGAGGAGATGGCCCAGACGCTCGACGACGTGTTGGCGCGGCGGACGCGGGCGATGATCCAGCGGGCGCACGCCACGATGGACGCAGCCCCGGCCGCGGCGGCGCTCATCGCGCCCGAACTGGGCTGGGGCGCGGCGGAGGCGGGCGAGCAGGTGGCGCGCTTCACCGAGTCGTGCGAGAAGGAGCTCCTCACCGCTGGGCTCGACCTGACGTGACGACACCGACGCCGGTCACTCCGATCGACGCCGCGCCCGAGAACGTGGCCGACCGCCTGGGGTCGACCGTCGTCGACGTCCCCGCCGGGCTGCTCGACCACCTCAAGGCCACCGGCGCCACCGTCGACACCGACGACGCCGCCCGGGCCGAAGCCGGACGCGACTGGTGGCCCCTCGCCATCGGGTGGGCGGCCGAGGGTGGCGTCCCGCAGCGCCCCGCTGCCGTCGTCACGCCGAGCACGACCGAGCAGGTGGCTGCCGTGCTGGCCGCGTGTAACGAGGCGCGTCTACCCGTCACCCCGGCGGCCGGCCGCAGCGGCGTCTGCGGCGGCTCCATTCCCGTGCACGGGGGCATCGCGCTCGACCTCACCGGCCTCGACGGGCTGGTCTCGGTCGACGAGACATCGCTCACCGCCGACGTGCGGGCCGGCATGTTCGGCCCTGACCTCGAAGCCGCGCTGGGCGCGGTCGGTGACGGCTACACCCTCGGCCACTGGCCCCAGTCGATGGACCTCTCGACGGTGGGCGGCTGGCTGGCGTGCCGGGGAGCCGGGCAGTACTCGACGCGCTACGGAAAGATCGAGGACATGGTCATCGGCCTCGAGGTCGTGCTGGCCGACGGCCGCGTCGTGCGCACCGAGGGCAACGGCCCCCGCGCCGCCACCGGTCCGAACCTGACCCAACTCTTCGTGGGCCGCGAGGGCACGCTCGGGGTCATCACCGAGGCGCGCTTGCGCCTCCACCCGCTCCCCCCGGCGCAGGAACGGCGCGCCTTCGGCTTCGAGTCGTTCGTCGCCGGGCTCGAGGCGTGTCGCCGCATCATGCGCCGGGGCGCCACGCCGGCCGTCCTCCGGCTCTACGACGAGACCGAGTCCGAACGGAACTTCGACCAGACGGAGACGAACGTCCTGATCGTGTTGGACGAGGCCGACCCCGCGGTGCTGGCCGGCACCATGAAGGTCGTCGACGCCGAGTGCGGCGCGGCAGCCGGCGCGCAGACCCTCGACGTCGCGCTGGTCGAACGCTGGCTCGGCCACCGCAACGACGTCTCCGCCCTGGCACCCTTGTGGCGCCGCGGCATCGTCGTGGACACGGCCGAGATCTCGGGCGAGTGGGCCGCGTTGCCCGGCCTCTACGACGAGGTCGTCGCGGCGCTCACGAACCTCGAGGGCACCCTGGCCGCGTCGGCGCACCAGTCGCACTCCTATACCGACGGGGCGTGCCTGTACTTCACCTTCGGCGGCCGTGGGCCCGCAGGTGACGCCGCCTGGCGCGAGCAGTACTACCGCCGGGCCTGGGACGTCGTCACCGACGCGACCCTGGCACATGGCGCGGCCATCAGCCACCATCACGGCATCGGCTTGAACCGAAGCCGTTTCCTGCCGCGCGCGCTCGGCTCGGGCTTCGAAGTCCTACGCGGCCTCAAGGAGACGTTCGACCCCCACGGCATCTTGAACCCGGGCAAGTTCGGGCTGTCCTCGCCGTTCGGGCCGGCACCGTGGGCCTGAGGAGCCAGAGGGCGTGAGCGGCAGCGTGCTCGTCGTCGACGTCGGTACGTCCGGGGTACGGGCCGCCGTCGTGCGCCCGGACGCGACCGTCGTCCACGAGCACCACGTCGCGGTCCTGCCCGCCACGCCGGCGCCGGGACTCGTCGAGTTCGACGCCACCCTGATGGCCGAAGCTGTGCGCAATGTGGCCACCGCCGCGCTGGCCGAGGGCGGCCCGGTCGATGGCGTCGGCATCGCCAACCAGCGGGCCTCGGTCATCGTGTGGGAACGATCCAGTGGCCGGCCCGTCGCACCGGGCATCGGCTGGCAAGACCTGCGGACGGTCGGCACCTGCCTCGCGCTCCAGGCCGAGGGAATCCGCCTGGCCCCCAACGCGTCGGCCACCAAGGTGATGGCAATCCTCGACGAGGTCGACCCCGACCGCGCCCGGGCCGAACGGGGCGAGCTCTGTGCCGGGACGGTGGACAGCTGGGTGGCCTGGACGTTGAGCGGTGGTGCCACGGGCGAGCCCCACGCCCTCCACGTGACGGACGCCACCAACGCCGCTGTGACGGCGCTGGTCGACCCCCGCACGATCGACTGGGACCCGGACCTGCTGAAGAGGCTCCGGATCCCCGCGGTCATGCTGCCCTCCATCGTCGACTCCTCCGGCGCCATTGGCGCGGCCGCCGCGCTGCCCGGCGCGCCACCAATCTGCGGCATCGCCGGCGATCAGCAGGCCTCGCTCGTAGGACAGGGCTGCACACGGCCGGGTCTGGCCAAGGCGACCTTCGGGACGGGCGGCATGCTCGACCAATGCACTGGCCCCGGCCAGGGCCCGGGCAGCGCGCAGCGGGGCAAGGCCGGGACGTTCCCCATCGTCGCCTTTCAGCTGGGCGCCGTGCCCACCTGGGGCACCGAGGCGGTGATGCTCTCGGCCGGCACGTGCATCGAGTGGCTGCGTGACGACCTCGGGCTGATCTCGTCGTCCGACGAGTCGGAGACCGTCGCCCGGCTGTGCGAGACCACCGACGACGTCTGGTTCGTCCCGGCCCTGCTCGGCCTCGGCACACCGGTGTGGGACTTCGGGGCCCGGGGCACGCTCGTCGGGCTCACGAGAGGCTCGGGGCGACCCCAGATCGTCCGGGCCGTGCTGGAGGGCGTGGCCCACCGCGGCGCCGACCTGGTCGAGGCGTCTGAGACTGACAGCGGCTACCCGATCGCCTCACTGCGCGTCGACGGCGGCATGTCCGACAACGAGGTCTTCGTCCAGGCCGTCGCGGACGCGACCGGCCGACCGATTGAGGTGTCGCCAGTGCTCGAGGCCACGACGCTCGGCGCGGGTCTCCTCGCCGGCCTCGCGATCGGCACCTACTCGTCCACCGACGAGCTGGCGGCGACGTTCGTCCCCCGACGAATCGTCGAGCCCGCCCTCGACGACACAGCACGAACGACGACGCGGGAGCGCTGGCTGCTCGCGCGCGCGAAGGCGGAAGCCACCATCCCCGAGCTGTCGGGCCTCTCGTTCTGAGGAGGACGACCTCCCGCTCGTGACGGGCCCGGAGGCGGAACCAGGCCCGTCACGACGCGGATCTACGTCATTGGGCGTTCACGCAACGGCCGCGGTTGACCGTGGCGCCTGCCCATCTCCTGCCTCGTTGACCCCTCCCTATGGTGTGGAGTCAGCGAACGGAGGGTTGGGGAGGCTGAATCCGTTGGACCCACCGTTGGGATTGCTCGCCGCATACTGGACATTGACCATCTCCGAGGTGCACGCGAGTGCGCCTGCTGCATAGTTGCTGTTGGCGGGAGTGAACGACGAGCCCCAGGCGTACCAGACGTTGGTGCCCCCCGTCGCCGGGACGTCCACGTCGGCCGTCCAGTAGCCCGTGCCGCTGGAGTCGAATTTCTCGGACCCCGCCGGAACTGTCTCGGTTGCCGCGACCGGGGCGGTGGCACTCGAGCAGGCTGCCGCGGTCGGAGCGGCGGAGAACGGCCCGTACAGGGTGAAGGCCATGCTGCCGCTCGGTGTGCCCGCCACGGAGTTCTTCTGCATCGACGCAGTGTCGTCGATCCGGACCGTGCTGCCGAGGACGGCGGGGGCCGGGTTGGCGACGAAGCATTCGTTGGCGCCGGCATCGGAAGAACCGAGGTAATTGGTGTTGCCGCTGTAGACGGCCAGGAAGCAGTAGGTGCCCGCCGCGCGTGGCGTGAACGACATGGAGGGAGCGCCGACCCCGCTGGTCACCGAGCCGCTTCCCTCAGGGGTGCCGGTACTGACGGTGCAGTTCGGGACCGTGGTCGATGGCGTACCGCCCAGCGGGCCACATACGTAATACGTGATGGTGCCGTTGACGGGCGGGAACGAGCTCCCCAACGCC
>DASZLL010000128.1:0-3185 GCA_035552395.1 Acidimicrobiales bacterium | reverse complement strand
CGTCCAGGTGCAGACGGCCGGGACGGGCTCGGGCACCGGCATCTCGGACGCCGAGAACGGCACGGTCGAGATCGGCGCCTCCGACGCCTACCTCGCGCCGAGCGTGGTGACGAGCAACCCCGACCTGAAGAACATCCCGCTGGCCATTTCGGCGCAGATCGTGGCGTACAACGTCCCCGGCGTGCTGTCGCACCTGAAGCTCTCGGGCAAGGTGCTCTCGGCGATCTACCAGGGCACGGTGACCAAGTGGAACGCCTCGCAGATTGCGAGCCTGAACCCGGGCGTGACGCTGCCGGACATCCCGATCGTCACGCTGCACCGCTCGGACAGCAGCGGTGACACGTTCCTCTTCACGAGCTACCTGTCGAAGGCCGACGCCTCGGGCTGGGGCACCAAGATCGGCTTCAACACCACGGTCCCGTGGCCCAACGCACCGGGCGCCCTCGGCGAGAACGGCAACTCGGGCATGGTGACGGGCTGCAAGGCCACGCCGGGCTGCATTGCTTACGTCGGTATCAGCTACCTGACCCAGTCGCTCCAGGCCGGCCTCGGCTACGCCTCGCTGCAGAACGGCAAGGGCCAGTACGAGCTGCCGACCCAAGCGGCCATTGCGGCCGAGGCGGCGTCGTTCGTGAAGAAGACGCCGGCCAACGGCACGATCTCGCTGATCTACGGCGCGACCAGCGGCGGCTACCCAATCGTGAACTACGAGTACGCCATCGTGTCGACGCACCAGTCGAGCAGCTCGACGGCGAAGACGATCCGCTCCTTCTTGGAGTGGGCCCTCAACCCGAAGGACGGGGCGGCCACCTCGTACCTGGCCCAGGTGAACTTCCAGGCGCTGCCCTCCAAGGTTGAGGCGCAGTCGGTGAAGCAGATCCTCGCCATCAAGTAGCGATGTCGTCCGTCGAAGACACGGCGGGGGCGTCCGCTCCTGCCGTGTCTTCCGGACAACCGGTCCGGCCGGATCCGTTCTTCCGGAGAATCGGGACCTGGTTCCGGAACAACGAGGAACACGGCTGGCGCTGGGGTGCGCGGATCGCGGTCTACCTGCCGCTGGCCGCCCTGATCTTCGCCGTCGCGATCCTGGCGCACAAGGCGTGGCCCGCGATCCGGCTGAACGGCTGGAGCTTCTTCTACGGGAAGAACTGGACGTACGGCCAGAGCTACGGCACCGTCGTTCACACCGACGGGGTCGCCCACGCGCAGGGGTCCGAGTTCGGGGCGTGGCCGATCATCGCCGGCACCATCCAGTCCTCCGTCATCGCCCTCGTCATCGCGGTGCCGCTGTCGATCGGCGCCGCCTTCGCCCTGACCGAGCGCCTGCCGGGTTGGATCACCCGCCCGCTCGGCTTCGCCATCGAGATCCTGGCCGGCGTGCCCAGCGTCGTGATCGGCCTGTGGGGTCTCCTCACCTTCGGGCCGTGGCTGGCCCAGCACGTCTACCCGGCCTTGGCCGACATCGCCGGGTGGTTCCCCAACGTGGAGCCGTTCAGCTATTTCCGTGGCCCGACCGGTGCGGGTGAGGGCCTGCTCACGGCCGGCATCGTCCTCGGCATGATGATCATCCCGATCATCGCGTCGACGACGCGCGACCTCTTCCTGTCCGTGCCCCCGCTGCCCAAGGAGGGCGGCGAGGCCCTCGGCATGACCAACTGGGAGGTCGCGAACAGGATCACGCTGCCCTGGGTGCGCTCGGGCATCATCGGCGCCACCGTGCTCGGGTTGGGCCGGGCGCTCGGCGAGACGATCGCCGTCGCGCTCGTCGGTGGTGCGTCCCTGCACCTGGCGCCCAACATCTACCAACCCTTCGGCACGATCGCGGCGACCATCCTCACCCAGCTGGAGGGCGCGCTCACCGACGGGACCGGCTTCGCCGTGGCCACGCTCGCAGAGCTGGCGCTCGTGCTCGCCGTGATCTCGGTGGCGGTGAACCTGGTGGCGCGCTGGATCGTGGCCCGCACGTCGCGCATCGGCGCACCGATCGGCAGGGCATGACGACCGTCGCCACACCGCCCGCATCGGGGTCGACGGCACCGTCGCCACTCTCGGCCGGGCCCTCGACACGCCGGCGCCGGATGGGGTCGATCGGCTTCCGGATCTTCACCTACCTCGCGCTGCTCCTCATCGTCGTGCCGGCGGCGTGGATCCTCCTCGGGGTCCTCTTCAAGGCCGTCGCGCACTGGCGCTGGGACGTGCTGTGGACGAAGCTCACTCCGGCGGGGGGCGGGCTGCGCGACCAGATCCTCGGGACGCTGATCCTCATGGTCGGCGTCCTTATCATCGCCGGATCGATCGGGGTCCTGGCCGGCATCCACCTGTCGGAGATGGCGCCGGTCCGCAAGAACGGCAAGCGCAGCGGCGGCTTCCTGCGGACGTCGTCCGACGTCCTGGCCGGCTTCCCTTCGATCGTGCTCGGCTACGTCGGGTACACCGCCTTCGTGGTCGGCCTGCACTGGGGCTACTCGTTGCCGGCGGCGCTCATCATCCTGTCGATCATGGTGATCCCCTACATCGCCAAGACGACCGAGAACTCGCTGCGCCAGGTTCCGACCGGTTATCGCGAGGGCGCCGAGGCTCTCGGCATGACGATGGGCTATTCGCTGCGCAAGGTGGTGCTCAAGAGCGCGGCGCCGGGCATCGTGACCGGGTTGCTGCTCGCCATGGCGATCGCCTGCGGCGAGACGGCGCCGCTGATCTACACCGCCGGGTTCTCCAACACGCTGCCGCACTCGCTGACGCATGCGGACTTCCCGTACCTGACCTACGTCGTGTTCACGTTCTACGACCAACCCAACGTCCAGGCGCACTACCTGGCCTACGACGCCGCGTTGATCCTGGTCGTCATCGTGCTGCTGTTGCTGGTGTTGAGCCGGGTGCTGGTGGCGCGCACGCAGCGCCACGCCGAGGGGGCGCGGACGCGGCACCGCACGCCCCGCACGCCCCGCTCGCCCCGCCGGCCCCAGGGCGGGGACCCCGCCAGCGAGGGGGTCGACGTGGCAGGTATCGCCGCCCGCTTCTAACGGCGCCAGGGCACGACGCTGGTTGCGGTCCCCCTGCCTCTCAGTAAGGTGACCCGATCACCCGAAGCCCTGCGGGGGTGGGAGCGCGTCTGCAGCCTGAGCTTTGAAGGAGGAATGTTGAGCGCTGGATCTGAGTGGGGGCCGCTGGCCCGGATGGCGGGC
>DASZLL010000127.1:0-10930 GCA_035552395.1 Acidimicrobiales bacterium | reverse complement strand
CCGCCCGCACCAGCGCCGCCACGATCAGCGCGAGCCCAACGCCGTAGAGCACCTTGCCGATGGTCGGTCCGCCGACCCAGCTGCCGCTCACGACGGTGCGGACCCCGAGCTGCATGGGCAACATGTAGTGGAAGAAGACGGAGAGACGCTCTCCGTAGGTGGCGCCGCCGTTGGCCGGGAGCGAGCCACTCCGCAGCGAGGCGAATCCCGAGTGTGCGTTGGCGTACCACCACGGCAGCGATCCGACGAAGCCCGCGGCGACCACCAGTGCGAGGGCGACCCATCGCGTCGGCTCGCGGTCGAACGCGTCGGCGCCCGAGAGGCATGGACGCGCCACGGCCCGCCACCACGCAACGAGCAGGACGAGACAAGGCAACACGAAGTAGCCGATCTCGGGTGAGGCCCACCACCCGAGTCCGAGGGCGAGTCCAAGCAGGAGGAAGGTGCCCGGCCCAGCGCGGCGCTGGTACACCCTGACGCAGCACAGCAGCGCCGCGATCCCGCAGCACAGGGTGGCCTCGCGGAAGCCGCCTTCGCGGACCGACTGCCAGATCACCACATACGGCCAGACCCAGACGGTGGCGGCCGCCGCCAGCGCGAGTGTCCGGTTTCGGCTTGCGGAATAGGTGAGGCCACCCACGAGGCCCGCCGCGACCGCCGAGAGCACGGCCGGTGCGGCGTTCATGGCCGGTTCGCCGCCACCGCCTACCTTGAGGCCCAGTGCCACCAGGTACGGCTCGAGCCCGCCGTAGTTCTGGCCCAGGTAGAACGCCGTGAAATGTCCACCGTCGATGGCGCGGGCCATGATCCCGACGATCGCCTCGTCCCCCCAGATCGGAAGCTGCACGAGAAGCCAGACGCGCAGGATCAACCCGTACGCCAGGGCGAGCGCTGCGGCCGAGAGCACGACCGCGGCGACCACGTTCCATCCGGTCCTTGTCCCCGTTGTCGCCGATCCTTCGAGGTCAACGGCGGTGTCGGTCGCAGCTTCGGTGGGTTGTCTCGGTGACGCGACCGCGTCCGACGCTTGGCCCGCTGCGCTCATCGGCTCACGTCGGCGGCGGTGGGCCCACGAACATCTCGAAGCAGCCGGCGAGGCCGATGATCTCGATGTCACTGCGGCGACGGAGCTCCCACGCGTCGCGGCCCATGCGGAAGCGGAGCGCGCGGCCCGACCCGTCCCGCCGCCGGCCCCTGGCCTCGCCGTTCTCCTCGTAGCCGACCGCCCGCGACGTGGCGAGTGAGGCTGCGTTGTCCTCGAACGCCCCGCTCAACGCCTCGGCGGCCCCGAGGCCGGCGAAGGCCAGGTGCAGGACCGCCTCGCGCATCTCACGACCGATCCCCCTTCCCTGGTGGGCGCGCCCGAGCCACGACCCCGTGTCGACCGATCGCACCGCCCGGAAGTTCTCGGCGCCGATGTCCTGCATGCCCACCGGTTGGCCATCGATGAAGACGCCCCCGGTAAAGGTCCATTTGGAAGATGACCAGTTGGCCCGATGACCCCACATCCACTGCGCGGTCTCACGAGCGCGCGGGCCGGCAGGGAGATCTGTCCACGGGACGAAGAAGGGCATCGTGCCTGGATCGTGGATCCCGCCGTCGACAAGGTCGACGATGGCGGAGAACTCCTCTTCCCGCGGCAGGCGCAGCTCGAGGCGCGGCGTGCGGACGACGAGATCGAACAAGGGCCAGAACGAGCGCGGGCCCTCCATCTGTTCAGCCTCCGGGCTGGTAGACGCCAAACTCGCTGCGCAGGACGTCGGAGACCTCACCCAGCGTCGCCATCTCCTTGAGCGCAGCCTTCATGGGCACCAGCAGGTTCCCGTCCCCGCGAGCCGTCTCTGCGACATCGGCCAAGGCGCGGTCAACCGCCGCCTGGTCGCGCTCCGCGCGCACCGAGCGCGTGCGGTCGACCTGCATCTGTTGCAGCTTGATATCGATCGGGAACACCTCGGCTGCCTCTGCCTCGGCATCGGTAAATCGGTTCACCCCGACGACGACCTTCTCGCCGTCGTCGACCGACTTGGCGAAGCTGTACGCGGCCGCCTCGATCTCCTCCTGCATGAACCGAGCCTCGATGGCCGCCACCGCTCCGCCCAGCTGCTCGATGCGATCCAGGTAGGCCGCCGCCGCCGCCTCTACCTGGTCGGTCAGCGTTTCGACGTAGTAGGACCCGGCCAGCGGGTCGACCGTGTCGGCCACACCCGACTCGAAACCAACGATCTGCTGGGTGCGCAGGGCGATCTTGGCCGCCCGCGTGGTGGGCAGCCCGAGCGCCTCGTCGAAGCCGTTGGTGTGGAGACTCTGGGTCCCACCGAGCGCAGCGGCCAGCGTCTGCACGGTGACCCGCACGATGTTGTTCTCCGGTTGCTGGGCCGTGAGCGTCGAGCCTCCGGTCTGGGTGTGGAAACGCAGCATCTTGGAGCGGTCGTCCCTGGCGCCGAAGCGCTCGGTCATGATGCGCGCCCACATGCGGCGTGCCGCCCGGTACTTCGCGATCTCCTCGAACAGGTTGTTGTGCGCGTTCCAGAAAAAGGAAAGCCGGGGCGCGAATGCGTCCACATCCATGCCGGCGGCGATGGCCGCCTCGACGTAGGCGATGCCGTTGGCCAGGGTGAAGGCGATCTCTTGGACCGCCGTCGAGCCGGCTTCGCGGATGTGATAGCCCGAGATTGAGATGGTGTTCCAGTTCGGCAGGTTCTCCGCGCAGTAGGCGAAGGTGTCGACGATCAGGCGCATCGACGGGCGCGGCGGGTAGATGTAGGTCCCGCGTGCGATGTACTCCTTCAAGATGTCGTTCTGGATGGTGCCGCGAATCTTTTCGCCCGGGACCCCGTGCTCCTCGGCGGCCAGCTGGTACAGCAACAGCAGGATGGCGCCGGTCGCGTTGATCGTCATCGACGTCGTGACCTTGTCCATCGGAAGGTCGGCCATGAGCAGCCGCATGTCTTCCAACGAGTCGATCGCCACGCCCACCTTGCCCACCTCGCCCTCGGCGCGGGGGTGGTCGGAGTCGTACCCCATCTGGGTCGGGAGGTCGAACGCACACGACAGTCCCGTCTGGCCTGCGTCCAGGAGGAACTTGAAACGCAGGTTGGTTGCTTCCGCCGAGCCGAAGCCGGCGTACTGGCGCATGGTCCACAGCTTCGAGCGGTACATGTCGCGGTGGATGCCCCGGGTGTAGGGGAAGGTCCCCGGCTCGCCGAGTTGGGACGTGGCATCCCAACTCGCCAGGTCGTCGGGGCGGTAGACGGGATTGATGGAGATGCCCGAGTCGGTGTGGCGCTCGGATACCGCCTGAGGGTCCTGCTTCCCTGGTGTCACGGCACGAGACTACGGAGAATCGAGGCCGGAGGGCCATATGGGGCCTCAAGGGGGTGCGGCCGCGGGCAGACTACGGCGGTGGACGATCCCGGGCCGACCTTCTCGCATTTCGGCATCTGCGTGAGCGACCTGGAGCGGTCGCTGGCGTTCTATTGCGGCGCGCTCGGCTTCGACAAGGCCGAATCGCACGAGATCGGCTCAGAATTCGCCCGGCTGATGGACTTTTCGGACGTCGCGGTCACCTCGCAGTTCATCCGTCGGGGCCCGACCGCCATCGAGCTTCTCGCGTTCCACGAACCCGGCTCGTTCGGGGAACGGACGCGGCGAGCGGTCAATCAGTTGGGGCTGACCCACCTGTCATTCCGGGTCCACGATGTGACGGCGACTGCGGCCAGGGTGGTGGAGTTCGGCGGTGCGATCGTCGATTCCAGCCGGACGACGATCGATTTCGGAGGGCCGGCGCTCGAGTTCGTCTACTGCACGGACCCCGACGGAGTGCGCGTCGAGTTGATGGATCTCGGCTGAGCAGCGTCGCCCAGCTCACTCAGGGCCCGGGCGTCGAGTTCGCGGTCGACGCGCACCGCCCTGCGCTCGTCCATGTGCATCCAGCGCAGGGCGACAGGAATCATCGGCCAGAGCATCAGCGTGTCGCCCACCACCCACATGATGGAGCCGCCGATGTGCAGGTCGTTGACGTACGACGGGCCCCATGCCCGGTGCGTCGCGAGGTAGGCCGGGAACAACTCCCTCGACGCCCCGGCGAGCGACAGGCCGGTGAAGGTGTCGATGGGGATGGCCAAGAACAGGTAGAAGAACTGCAGCGCCGGGTGGAGCCGGTAACAGTTCGGGTCGTGGCCGAACACCTGGCGCCAGAACAAGTAGCCGACGACCAAGAAGGCGAGGTGCTCGGCGTTGTGGATGCTCTCGTGCTCGAGCGTGAGGTTGTACCAGCTGGTCAGATGGCTGACCGGGATCAACACCGCGTAGAGCACGAAAGCGACGGCGGGGTGCCCGAAGAACTTTGCCACCCCCGAGCGCAAGGCCTCGGTGACCACGACGTGGCCCGTCCCGGTCGTCGACCTCCACGCCAGCTCGAGCGGTGAGGCGATGGCGAAGAGCGGCGCAGCCACCATGATGAACAGCAGGTGCTGGACCATGTGGTCCCAGAACAGCTCGCCGTCGTAGAGGCCGACGAAGCTGAAGAGGGAGACGCTGGTGGTGACCAGAGCGCCGATCCACGCCGCGGTCTTGCCCGCGGACCAGGGGTGGCGCGGGTGCAGCGCGTTGTTGCGCTTGACCCCCCACAGGTAGACGACGAGCGCGACCACGATCATGGCCACCGGGACGAGGTCGAATTGGGTGGAAAAGAGTTGCGACCCCCGCAACGGCGGGAGCCCCGCGTCGTACAGCGCGGCGATCACCTCAAGACCGTACCGCCCGTCTCAGCCGTGCTGCCAGACGCGCTGGGCGATGCCTCGCTTGCCGTCGAGGGAGACGGTATCGAGCCTGGCCAACTCTCCGTCGGTCATCTGCCAGCCGAGCGACCCGGCGTTCTGCTCGGCCTGGGAGCGGTTCTTGGCGCCCGGGATGGGGACGGCGCCCTGTGCGATCAACCAGGCCAAAGCGACCTGGCTCGGCGTCCGCCCGTCGTGATCGTCCCCGATGCGGCGCAGCTCGGCCACGACGGCGTCCACCTGTTCCATCGGATGGGCCGAGAACGTGCGGCTGCCCGGTGGCGGGTTCGACGCCGAGTACTTCCCGGTCAGCCTCCCCTGCCCGATCGGCGAGTAGGCCAGCGGCACCACGCCCAGCTCGCGGCAGGAGTCGAGCAGGCCGACGCGCCGTGGCATGGTGCGCAGCAGTGAGAACTCGATCTGGTTGCTCGCCAGCCGCAAGCCGCGCTTGCGCAGAGCCGCGTCGATCGAGCGCATCTCCTTGGCCGAGTAGTTGGAGACGCCGACCGCCTTCACCAGCCCTTCGGCGCGAGCGGCCGCGAGCGCCTCGGCCAAGGCGTCGTGCGAACGGAGCGAGACGGGGCCGTGGATCTGGTAGAGGTCGATGGCGTCACAGCCGAGCCGTTCCAGTGATTGTCGCGCTGCCGCCACGAGCGCGCTCTGCACGTTCAGCTTCCACGGGCTCGGCATGAACTTCGTCGCCAGGACCACGCGGCCACGCACACTGGGGTCCGCCGCCAGCAGCCGCCCGATGATCCGCTCGCTCTCGCCACGGCCGTACACCTCTGCCGTGTCGAAGAGGACGACGCCCGCTTCGATGCTGGCCTCCCATGCGTCGCGGATCGTCGATTCGGTGAGCGACTGGTCGTAGCCGCCCATGCCCCACACGCCCTTGTCACCCCAGGCCCACGTGCCGACCCCGAGGGGAGGGATCGCGACCTCGGACCCCGCCAGCATGATCCGATCGGTGGCCTCCGGCGGCGCCTCGCCCGTCATCGGCCGGCCCGCGCGTCGTCGGTCCAGGCGAGGTGCGCTCGGACGGCGCCCTTCCATTGCTCGGCGTGGGTCAGCTGCGGCGAGTGATACGCCCCCGCAATCACGGTAAGACGGCCGTCGGCCACCAGGTCCGCGAGTTCGGGCGCCTGGTCGACGAGCGGATGATCGTGCTCCCCCGCGATCACCGTCGTGGGGCAGGTGATCGATGGAAGGTCGGTCTTCAGCGAGACCCGGCCGTCGGCCACATCGGCCAACAACGCCATGCCGAAGGCCTTGACGGCGTAGGGATCCATGCCGGCGAAGTTGGACGCCTTGTCCTCTTGCCATGCCGCCGGTGTCGTCGCTTCGATCAATGCGTCCTCCGGACCACCCATGCTCAGCGTCTCGGGCATGCCCAGGGCGGGGTCGAACGCCTCGATCCAGGCGTGCACGAGTTCGCGAATGCCCTCGTCGGGCGGCATGAAGGACCACGCGCTGGTGTCCATGAGCACAAGCGAACTGACCAGATCGGGGCGGTGCAGCACGAGGCCCATGGCGACGCGCCCGCCCATCGAGTGACCGAGCAGGTCCACGGGGCCGCCCCCGACGGCGTCGAGAAAGGCGGCCAGGTCGGCCACGAGCTGCTCGATCGTGTAGCCGTCGACGCGTCCCGTCTTGGTCGAGCGGCCGTGACCGCGCTGGTCGAGCGTGACGACCCTCCGGCCCGACGCCAGGTCGTCAGCCACCAACGCGAAGTCGAGAGCGGCGCCGGTGAACCCGTGGAGCAGGACGAGGGTCGGCGTGCCGTACGGGCTCGCGCCGCGTTCGGACCAGGCGAGTTCGACGCCGTTGACCTGAAGGTTCTGCAGGGCCGTCTGTGTCATGAGCCCTGTCTAGCGGCTCATGGCGGGTGTCGCTGGGCCTCCGACCGGGGCTAGGCCGAACCGACCAACAGCGTCTGCGTCGCCGCCTGCGCTCGCCTTGTCCCGGTTGCCGCTCTGGCGATGGGCCGCGGCCGACTCAGTGGCCGTGCGGCATGCACAGGTCGTCGTACTCGGCGATGACGATCTCGCCTGCGTTGGGCCCGCAAGCCGGGCACTCCGGGTCACGCCGCACCTTGAAGGTGCGGAACGAGGCCTCCAGCGCGTCGTACGCCATCAAACGGCCGACGAGGGGGTCGCCCAGGCCGAGGAGCACCTTGATCGTCTCGACCGCCTGGAGCGAGCCGATGATCCCGGGCAGCACGCCGAGCACCCCTGCTTCGGAGCACGAAGGGGCCAGTTCGGCCGGCGGCGGCTCGGGAATCAGGCAGCGGTAGCAGGGACCGTTGTAGGGATCGAAGACCGTGACCTGACCCTCGAAGCGGAAGATGGAGCCATGGATCACGGGGATCCGCTTCAGCAACGCGGCGTCGTTGACGAGGTAGCGGGTGGGGAAGTTGTCGGTCCCGTCGACGATGGCGTCGTAGCCGTCGATGACGTCAAGGATGTTGTCGGCCCCGAGGCGTACGTCGTAGGTCACCACGTTCACGTCTGGGTTCAGCGCGGTCAGCGTCTTCTTGGCGGAGTCGACCTTGCGATCACCGATCCGGTCCATGTTGTGCAGGATCTGGCGCTGCAGGTTGGACTCGTCGACGACATCCATGTCGATGATGCCGAGGGTGCCCACCCCGGCAGCCGCCAGGTAGAGCGCGGCCGGTGACCCGAGTCCGCCCGCACCGAGCAGGAGGACCTTGGAGTCGAGCAACTTCAGCTGGCCAACCTCGCCCACTTCGGGCAGGAGGAGGTGGCGCTGGTAGCGGCTGCGCTGGGCGGGGGTCAGGGTCCGGGGGGCCGCCCACGGCCGCCCGTCGTCCTTCCACTTGTTGAAGCCACCCACCAGGGACTGCACGTCGGTGTATCCCAGGTCCCCCATGGTCTTGGCCGCGAAAGCCGAGCGCACCCCGCCCGCGCAGTAGACGATGACGGGGCCCGACTTGTCCGGCAGCTTCCCTTCGACCTGGAACTCCAGATGGCCCCGGGGGAGGTGGATGGCGTTGGGGATGGCGCCCTGCTCGTACTCGTCGGGCTCGCGGACGTCCAAGAATGTGATGCCACCGCCCTCCAGCCGGGCTTGCGCGTCCGGTTGCTCGACCTCACGGATCGACGATTTGGCTTGGTTCAAAAGCTCACGAGGAGTAGTCACGCTGCAACCTCCGGGTCGCGCCGAGCCGATGCTGCGGCTGGCCTCGAATAGGTAAACATTACCAACGGGGTCAACATTCCCAAGTCTGGCCAGCCTGGGCCCCTGGGAGACTGCGCCCCATGGAACTGCACGAGGTCCTGCGCCGGCGGGCCATGTGCCGCAGCTTCTCCGCCCAGCCCGTCGATTCGGCGGTTCTCGATCGGATCCTCGAAGGCGCACTCAGCGCTCCGACGGCCGGCAACACGAGGGGCACGTCGTGGGTCGTGCTCGAGGGTGCCGACCAGACGTCGACCTACTGGGACAGTGCCACGGACGAGGCGTGGCGGGACCGCAACGCAGCATGGTCGGGCGGCCTCAGGCGCGCCCCGGTCGTGCTGCTGGCGTACAGCTCGCCCGAGGCATACGTCGAGCGGTACGCCGAGCCCGACAAGGTTGACCTCGAGCTTGGTGCGGGGCCCGAGCGCTGGCCGGTGCCCTACTGGCACGGCGACGCTGCCTTTGGCGTCATGGCCGTGCTCCTCGGGGCCGTCGATGCGGGACTTGGTGCCTGCGTGCTGGGTGCCTTCCGGGGAACCGAAAACCTGGGGGCGCGCCTGGCCGTGCCGCCCGAATGGCGACTCTTCTGCGCGGTCCCCCTGGGACATCCCGACGGGCGGGGCCATCGGTCGCGGTCGCTGCAACGTGACACGCCGCAACAGAGCGAGCGGCTCCACCGCCGAGCATGGTGAGCGGGAACGCGGGCCGTCCGTTTCCCGCCCAGGGCGATGTTCGTCAGGGGTCCGTCGAGTTGGTTTGCAACTTCGACAAGCGGTGCTCGGGACCCTCTTGCCAGCGCGCCATCGCCCAGAGCAGGTCGGAAAGCCGGTTGAGGTACATCGGCACGAGCGAGTCCCCCGCCGGCTCGGTCACGGCAATCCGCTCGGCCCGACGCACGATCGTCCGGGCGAGGTCCAGGGCGGCGGCGACACGGTTCTCGCCCGGGATGGTGAAGTCGCTCGGCATTTCGAAGCGCTCGAGGAGGTCGTCGATGCCCAACTCGAGCGCGCCCACCATGTCCAGGATCACCAGGCTCGACCCCGCCTTGAGCTTGGTCCGGTTCTCCGGGGCGGTGGCCACCTCCGCCATCAGGACGTAGAGATCGCGGGCGAGCGCGGCCAGACGCTCGTTTGCCTCCGACCCCGGGGCCGTCTCCGCCCGGGCCATCCCGATGGCGGCCTGCGCCTCGTCGACCACTCCGTTCAGCTCGATCCGCCACGAGTCCTTCCGCACCCGCCCGCCGTAGAGCAGGCCCGTCGTCCCGTCGTCGCCGTGCTTGGTGTAGATCCTCGGTGCCACCAGGCGGGATGCTACCGGCGCCGGTCCAGAGCAGCCCGAGTGCCCCGGTAATCTGGAGCCTTCATGGCACCCTCTCCCGAACTACTGGGCCGTCTCGACCCGGCCGCGTCCACGTATCTGCAGGCGCTGCACGAACGCGTCGTCATCTTCGACGGCGCCATGGGCACGAACCTCCAGCTGCTCGACTTGGGGCCGGACGACTTCGGGGGCCCCGAGCTCGAGGGCTGCAACGAGTGGCTCGTGGAGACCCGCCCCGACGTCGTGGCCCAGGTGCACCGGTCCTTCTACGAGGTTGGCTGCGACGTGGTCGAGACCGACACGTTCGGCTCGACCTCGGTCGTCCTGGCCGAGTACGGACTGGGCGACCGCGCCCGCGAGCTGACCCGCCGGGCCGCCGAGCTCGCCTGCGCGGTCCGGGACGAGTTCTCCACGCCGGAGCGGCCGCGCTGGGTGGCCGGCTCCATGGGCCCCGGTACCAAGTTCCCCACCCTCGGCCACATCTCCTACGCCGAGTTCCGCGACGCCTACGAGGAGCAGGCCCTCGGGCTGCTCGAGGGCGGCGCCGATCTCCTCCTGATCGAGACCCAGTTCGACATGCTGTCGATCAAGGCGGCGGTGAACGGTGCCCGGCGCGCCATGGTGGCGCTCGACCGCTACGTCCCCTTGCAGACCCAGGTGACGATCGAGCTGACCGGGCGCATGCTGCCCGGCACCGAGATCGGCGCCGCGTTGACCGTGCTCGACGCCATGCAGGTCGACGTCGTCGGCCTCAACTGCGCCACGGGACCGGTCGAGATGAGCGAGGCGCTGCGTCACCTGTCGGGGGCGAGCCGCGTCCCGATCGCCTGCGTCCCCAATGCGGGCCTCCCGTCGGTGGTCGACGGCAACATGCACTACGACCTCACCCCCGAGGGCCTGGCCGACCACCTGCACCGCTTCGTGACCGAGTTCGGCGTGTCGGCCATCGGCGGGTGCTGCGGGACCACGCCGGCCCACCTGGCCGCCGTCGTCGAACGCTGCGCCGGTGCCACCCCCGCGGCTCGTACCCCGGTGCACGAGCCCGCCGCTGCCTCCATCTACACCTCGGTCCCGTTCGCCCAGGACTCCTCCTTCCTCGCCGTGGGTGAGCGGACCAACGCCAACGGGTCCAAGGCGTTCCGTGAGGCCATGCTCGACGCCGATTGGGACACCTGCGTCGGCATGGCCCGGGACCAGGTCAAGGAGGGCTCGCACCTCATCGACGTCTGCGTCGACTACACCGGCGCCGACGGCGTGGCCGACATGCACGAGATCGCGAGCCGCTTCTGCACGCAGTCGAGCGTGCCGATCATGGTCGACTCCACCGAGGGGCCGGTGGCGCGCGCCGCACTCGAGTGGCTCGGTGGCCGTCCCATCCTCAACTCGGTCAACCTGGAGGAGGGTGACGAGCCCGGGACGCGGCTCGACACGTTCCTGCGGCTGGCGCGCGAGTTCGGGGCCGCCGTCGTCTGCACCTGCATCGACGAGGAGGGCCAGGCGCGCACCGCGGAGTGGAAGTTGCGTGCGGCCCGCAACATCCGCGACATCGCCGTCGAACGCTACGGGCTGGCCCCCGAGGACCTGCTCTTCGACCCGCTCGCGCTGCCGCTGTCGACGGGCATGGAGGAGAGCCGCGAGGA
>DASZLL010000126.1:0-9737 GCA_035552395.1 Acidimicrobiales bacterium | reverse complement strand
CGCGATGTCGGTGGTCGAGACGATCACGTTGGCCGTGAACGATTGGTCCTGCCCGTCACCGGCCCCGAAGCAGTCGGCCCGCAACGCCACAGTGTCGTTGGTCGTCGTCGCCGTCTTGAGGCCCCCGGGATCGGTGGCGGTGCACTGCTCGCCAGGAGAGCCGAGGTCTTCCAGTGGGTGCCCTGCCCGGCCAAACATCCGGCGAGCAGGCCGGCACTCACCGTCGACGCTGGTTGATTGCCGCCCTCACCCAATCGCCGCTTCTCTCGCTCACGCCGGACACTCGGTGCGCTCCGCGAGGACCTGCTCGCCTTTCAGCGCGACCAGGTACGGATGATGGACCTGCCCGCTTCACGTCGTATTACCGCGGGCTTGGTCGCCGATCTCGTGGCCGACCCAGAGCTGGCGGCGACGTACCTCGGCGACTACGTCGAGCTTCGTCAGGCGTCGGTTCGCCAGGCGCTCGAGCGGGGCGTCGCCCGCGGGGAGCTGCGGCCAGATGCCGATTTGTCGCTCCTCTACGACCTCTTGATCGGGCCGCTCTTTATGCGCTCGGTCGTGCGGGGCGAAACACTCGGACCCGACATGGCTGAACAGACTGTCGACTTCGTCCTCGACGCGTTCGGGACGAGCGCTTAGCGCCGGCGCAACCGCCCGCGCTTCAACTTCTCGGGCTGCTCGCTGGCCAACGCCTCGTCGAGCTCGGCCAGGGCGTCGTCGTCCTCTTCCTCCCCCGTCTCTTCCTCCCCCGTCCCGAGCAGCGCTTCTACGCCAACCGCTTGGGCGGTCCCGTCCCGGCCCGTCGCCGGCTGACTCTCTGCCTCCGTGGCCGCTTCCACCTCGGTCGAGGCCGAGACAACGGGCTCGGCCCGCGCCGTGGCGTTGGGCTCGGCGTCGGGCTCGGGCTCGAGCTCGAGCTCGAGCTCGGGCTCGGGCTCGGGTGCCGAACGGGATCCGACGCCCCCCGGCTCGACCCCCACGGCTCGATCGAACAGCAGCCCCAACCGGGCCTCCACCTCCTCGATGTCGGCCGTCGCCGCTGCGAAGGCGCGCTGAAGCTCAGGAACGTGATCAGGCAGGTGGGGCAACGGGCCGTCAAGGTCGGCGGGCCGGATCTCGGTGGTCCATTCGGACCCGTCGAAGTACCGCTCCTGGCCCTCAACTTCGGGGTCGGCGAACCACCCCGAGCCGTCTTCCATTACTTCCTCCGATTCCGACCCCACGACACCCCCGGGGGCATTCTCCCACGCCCCGTCAACACCCAGGATGCGCCGAGCGGCCGGGCGGCGATAGAAAGGGGCCGGCCGCCGCCCCGACGAGGGCGGTTCCGCGCGGCGCATATCCTGAGTGTTCTCCACCACAAGGTTGAACCGGTTGGTTGGGGGCCGAGCACAGCCGAAAGCGAGGGACGACAGCGGTGGGGTTGGAACTGAAAGCAGGAACGAGGCTACGAAGCGCCACCGACGCCTGCGAGATGGTCGTGGTGAAGGCGCCCGGCGAGCCCGTCGACCTGCGCTGCGGGGGCCACGCCCTCGTGGCCATGGACGCCGAGGTGACGCCCCAGGGCATCGAGGCCGGCTTCGACGGCGGCACTCAGCTGGGCAAGCGCTACGCCGACGAGGCGCTCGGGCTCGAGCTCTTGTGCACCAAGGCGGGCGAGGGCTCGATCTCGGTCGGCGAGACCATCCTCGAGGTCAAGGGCGCGAAGCCGCTGCCCGCCTCGGACTGAGCGTCACCGGCTCGCACTCGCACCCAGACACAGACTCAGACTTTGGGGGAGGGCTCGCCGTGAACATCGCCATGCTGCTGGAAATGGTGGCGGAGGGCGACCCCGATCGAGTGGCCGTCGGGCCGTCGTCCGGGGGCCTCACCTCGGCCGCCCTTCTGGCGCAAGCCCGGCGGGCCGCCGTCGTGTTCGAAAAGGAGGGCGCCGAGGTCGTCGGCTACTTCGGGCTCAACTCCGACGTGTTGCCGGTGGCGCTGTTCGGGGCGGCGCTGGCGGGCGCGGCGTTCGCACCGCTGAACTATCGAGCCCCCGACGAGCAGCTGGCGTCGATCCTGCCGCGGGTGGCGGGCGGCCCGCTGATCGCCGATGCCGGCGAAGTGGCGCGGTTGCGCGGCGTCGGGGTCGAAGGTGGCCGGCTGGTGACGGTCGACGCGTTCGCGGCGTCGGTAGCGTCGGACTCGGAGGCGGCGGACGTCGGCGACGCTTCGGCGCACCCGTTCGTCGACCCCGAAGAGGTGGCGGTGTTGCTGTTCACCAGCGGCACCACCTCGGAGCCCAAGGCGGCGGTGCTGCGGCACCGCCATTTGGTGTCCTACATCATCTCGTCGGTCGAGTTCTTGGGGTGCTCGCCAGACGAGGCCCAGCTCGTCTGCGTGCCGTCGTACCACATCGCCGGCGTGTCGGCCGTGCTCAGCTCCCTGTACTCGGGTCGGCGGATCATGTACCTGCCCTCGTTCGACGCCGCCGAGTGGGTGCGGGTCGCCACCGAGGAACGCGTCACCCACGCCATGGTCGTCCCCACGATGCTCGGCCGCATTCTGGACGCGGTCGAGGCGGTCGGCTCGGCGCCGCCCGCGCTGCGCCACCTGTCCTACGGCGGCGGTCGCATGCCGCTCGAGCTCGTCGAGCGCACGCTGCAGGACCTGCCGGCGGTGGACCTCGTCAATGCGTACGGGCTGACCGAGACGTCCTCGACCATCGCCATGCTCACGCCCGATGACCACCGCGAGGCGTTCGCCTCCTCGGACCCGTCCGTGCGGGGGCGGCTCGGCTCGGTCGGCCGGCCGCTGCCGGCTTTGGAGGTCGAGATCCGGGGCGAGGACGAGGTCGTCGTGGCCGCGGGCGAGAAGGGCGAGATCTGGGTGCGCGGCGAGCAGGTGGCCGGCGAATACGTCGGTCGCTCGGTGCTCGACGACGACGGCTGGTTCCGCACCCGCGACGCCGGCTGGTTCGACGTCGAGGGCTTCTTGTATGTGGACGGGCGCCTCGACGACGTGATCGTGCGAGGGGGAGAGAACATCTCGCCCGGCGAGATCGAGAACGTCCTCCAAGCCCACCCGGCGATCGCCGACGTGGCCGTGATCGGGATCCCCGACACCGAGTGGGGCGAGTCCATCGCCGCCGTGGTGGTGCTCCGGCCGGGCTCGGCGGTAGCGAGCGACTCCGCTGATGTTGCTGCGGTGTCCGATGCGGTGACCGAGGCGGTGTTGCAGGAGTGGGTGCGGACCCGCTTGCGGTCGACCAAGACGCCGACGGTCATCGAGTTCCGGGCCGAATTGCCGTACTCGCCGACGGGCAAGCTCTTGCGCCGCGTGCTGCGCGACGAACTGTCGGCTGAATAGGTCAGTAGATAGCGGGTCCTTCGTTGGCGTCCTTGGCGCCCGGCCCGTCGTCGTTGTCGGTCTCGCTGGACGCCGCCCACCCGGTCACGGCCTTCACGTCGAAGACGAGCAGGTCGGCGAACTCGGTCACCCGGTACTGGAAGTACTTCTGCCGCAGTGCCGCTTCACATTCGTCGCGCATCGGGTTGGTGAGGTCGTGACCCGAACGGCGGGCGAGCTGGGCCCGGACCCACCAGAGCTGCGACCAGTCGTGGCGCACCCACTGCTCGCACAGCAGCGTGGCGGTGGCGTCACGGTCGAGGTTCTTCAGTCGTCCAAGCTCGGTGGTGTCCTTCGCCTTCACGGTGTCGATCGGCGACGCGATCGCCTTACCGACGACGACGAAGCAGACGGGCACGGCGTCGATGGCCCCCCGGGCACCGGTCGTGCACAGAACGCCGTGGTCGACCGCCGCCAGATGGGCCCAGCACTGGTCGCTGGTCAGTCGCATTCGGTGAGTCTTCCAGCCGCCGCCGGTCCGACAACCCCGGGGTTACTCCTCGGCGGCGAAACGCTCCCAGGCTGACTGACGCGTGATGCCGAGCGCGTCGCCGATCTGCGCCCAGGTGGCGCCGAGCGTCCGGGCCCGTCGAACCCACCCGAGCAGGCTCTCCTCAACCTGGGCCTGCGCCCGAGCGACGTTAGGCAGGTAGGCGAGCGCCGCCTGCACGGTCTCGGCGTGGTCCCACGGCATCAGGCGCGCACCGGTTACGGGCCCTTCTGGGGTCTCGCCGATGATCTGGCGGCACAGGTCCACGCATTCGTTGCAGACGTAGACCGCCGGGCCGGCCACGAGCCGCTGCACCTCGGTGTTGGGCTTGAAGCAGAAGGAGCAGCACGCGACGACCGCTTCGGTAGTGGCGTCGGTTTCCGTTGTCGTGGGCAAGAGGCTCTACCCTTTCGCGTTTGGTGTCAGGCTGAACCTTACAGTTGTCAGGGAACCCCTGACAACTGCCTCGGTTTGAAAAGATGGCCTGGTCAGGGCGAGCCAACCACCGGGTGCTCCGCGCCATCGGGGCCTCGAGCCCAGGCGCATATGCGGGGACGGGAGTCTCACCTCCAGGTGCATACGGCTTTTGCTGCTCAGTTCTCGCCGAAACGAGAAGGAGCGCGTCGACGAGCAGAGATGCACCCGCTCCGGGTGGAGTCCCGCCGGTAACGAGCGCTGCAACGGGTCGGTCAGTACAGGGCCGTCGGGTCGTAGGTCTGGATGTGGGTGACCTTGTAGCCACGGCCGAGGGTCCCGATGGCCGCCGTCGACGAGCAGACGGACTTGAGCACCGGGATGGCCGTGCCGTTGCAGGTGAACGTGGCGCCACCGAACAGCGGGATCGCGACGTCCTTCGTCGCCTCGGTCCGCGCCAAGATGCTCGCGGCGGTCACCAGCTGGCCGGCCGGCGCGTCCTTCATGATCGCGGCAAGCGAGAGGACCGGGAGCAGTCCCGCGAAGTCCTCCGCGCTGACGTTGGGGTTCGGATTGACCGAGCGCGCGTACCTGTGCACGATCGCCGCGTAGAGGGCATCGTCCTTGGCGTTCGACGTCCCGGCACCGGCCAGCAGCGAGCCCTGGAGCACGGCGTCGAGGGATTTCGAAAAGACGATGCCCGGACCCAGGCAGGTGGCGATCACGTACCGGGGAAGGTGCATGTGCAGCGCCCTGTAGCCATTGAGGAATGCGCTACAAAATCCGCCGTCGCCGCCCACGCCGACAGCGGAGGCTCCATCCGAGACGGCCTGCCGCAGCTCGGGCTTGAGGTTGGTCGCGTCGGGATCGCCCGTCAACAGGTCGAAGCCGACACCGGCCGCCTTGAAGACGACGTCGCCGAGGGCCTGGGTTCCTTGGACCACCGTCGGATCGTTCTCGACGATGAGCGTCACCTTTGAGTAACCCTTCTGCTTTGCCTGCAGGGCGACGGCGCCGAGGATGGCCGGGACACCGCCCAAGAGGGCGAAGGCGCCCGGTGTCGTCAACTCCGCTTCTGACCCTCCCGTCATCGCGATGTACGGGATGCCGGCACCGACGAGTGTCGGAACCTCGCTGGTCCCCTGCCCACTCGACGGCTCGATCACGGCGACGACGTTGTGTTGTTCCATGTCGGTCGCGCACAACACCCCGCCGGTCGGGGTGTTGTCGTTGGCGCAGAAGCGGATCACGATCCTGTGCCCATCGAGCCCGTCGCCGTACTGGTTCTGGTAGCGGACCGCCATCTGCGCGCCCTGCTCGGTGGCAGCCCCGCTCCCATCGCCGTCGTATCCATCGATGATCATCCCAACGGTGACCGGTGACGCCGTGGCGGGATCGGGCGTGCCAAGCGAATTGGCCGCGTACGACTTCGGGGGAAAGGAGAGGATCGACGTCGCAATGAGGACGGCGGCAACCACGCCCGCCACCAGCGCGGGGCCGGTGCGAACGGGGCGAGCCGTGACGCGCACGCTTCCTCCTCGGGGATCAGGGCGATGCGACGGGCCCGGCGATGTACGGAGCCTGCCGCTCCTCAAGATGGACACCCTTCGCGTTTCGTGGACAACGTACCCCAGCCCTCCAGACAGACCCTCGAACGAGACCGGGTGATCAGTCGCGTAGCTCCTTGCCGGTCAGGCTCAAAAAGACGTCCTCGAGGTTGGGTGAACGCACCTCGACGCCAATGAGCACCACCCGATGGTGGGCGGCCATGGCAACGACCGCCGGCAGGACGGCGGGACCGTGATCGGTGCTGAGCTCCAGCCGATCCGCCACCTCGGCGACGTCGTGGATCGCGTCGATCCCCCGGCACGCGGCGGCGAGTTCGCCAAGGTCGGCGTCGTCACAGTTCAACAGCACCTTGTCCCGACCGCCGTACGTTCGCACCAGCGAGTTCGCCGTCCCCTCCGCAATGAGGCGACCGTCGTCGATGATCCCGATTCGGTCACAGAGCTTGGCCGCCTCCTCCATGTAGTGCGTCGTATACAAGACAGCGATGCCGAGCCGACCGACGGTCTCGAGGATGGAGTTGCGGCTTTGCGGGTCCACGCCGACCGTCGGCTCGTCGAGCACGAGAAGCTGCGGTCGATGCAGGAGACCGGCCGCCATGTTGGCCCGTCGCTTCATGCCGCCCGAGTAGGTGCCGATGCGGTCCTTGGCCCGATCGGTCAACCCGACGAGCTCGAGAATCTCGTCGATGCGACCGCGCAGCTCCTTGCCGGTCAGTCCGTAGAGCTCGCCGAAGAAGGTGAGGTTCTCCAGCGCCGTGAGGTCGGGGTAGAGGGCGAGGTCCTGGGGGACGTAGCCGACCGAGGCCTTGGCCTCGAGCGTGCCACCGGCGTGTCCATTGATGGTGATCTCGCCCTCGTCGCTCGGCACCAGCCCGCAGAGCATCGAAATGGTGGTGGTCTTGCCCGCGCCGTTCGGGCCGAGGAGGCCGTAGCACTCGCCGGCCGCGATCGAAAAGGACACGCCATCGACGGCCAGTCGCTCGCCGTAGCGCTTGCGCAATCCCGAGCACGAGAGCATGGGCGTCGGCGCGGTGGCGCGCCCAGCCATGTCCTCCGCGCCGGTCACGCCCGTCGCCCCACTGCCCACCGCCTGCTGCATACACCCCCCATGGGAGCGATCCCCCTCTCGCAGCAACGTAGCAAGCGGAATCGGGTGATCCCTGGTCGCGACGGGTCGCTCCGCCCGGCGAGGCTGGCTACGCCAGCAAGAGCGGGAAGGAGGCGGCAGCCAGACCCAGGATCTCCGCCCGGTCCTCGGCCAGCACGAAGCCGGCGTCAATGGTGGCGTCGAGGGAGGCCGCGAAGCGCTCCAGGTACTCGGCCAGACCGCCCGGATACAGGGCGGACAACGTCGCCTCGTCGAACGGTATGGTCCGGCCGAACAGGAAGGCGAAGGACTCACCAGCCTGGCCGAGACCGGCCATGACTGCCGTCGGCACGTCGACCCAGGGCGTGCGGATGCCTCCGAGCGCAAGACCGTGCTCGTCCTTGTGAAAGTCGGTCCCGCTCTCGTCGACCTCGAGGCGGGGCGCGAGTGGCGGCGGCGACCCCTCCAGGACCCAGTTCACGAGGTGGGCGAGCGCGGCCTGGGCCACGTAGTGCTGCTGGGGACCGGCGTTGACTGGCGTCTCGGTCTGGCCGATCAGCAGGTTGGTGGTCGGCCGCAGGAGCTCGGCGAACCGTTCGGCGCTCAGCATCCCGTTGTCGTGACGACCCGCGCTCACCGTGTAGGTGTCGGCGTGCGCCGCCCCCGCAAGCTCCCAGAGGCGGATCCGATCGTTGTCGGGATGCCGCGCCTTCTGGCCACCGAGGAGGATGACGTCCGTTTCGCTCTGCAGCACGAGGACGGGCACGCGGGCGTCGTCGCGGATCCGTTCGCCTTTCGACGCGACCGCTGCCGTCGTGGCCGCGAGACCTTGGGGCGCCGACCGGATGAATACCCCGTCGATGGTCAGGCCGGCAGCTGGGCGCCCATGTACGAAGTAGCCGTCGAACACCTGTGTGTCGGCGTCGATCGCGTTGATGTACGTCACGAGGCAGGCGGCCGACTGGGATTCCCCGGCCGCGACGAGGCGCTGCGCCGTCAGCCCCCCGAGCGGGTTGTCGTCGGGCGGGAGCCGAAGCAGCAGTCCGACCTGGGTGAAGATGTCGAAGCTCCACGCATCCCCCGGGTGATCGAGATCGCCGTAGCGGTCCGGATCCAAGAGCTTGAGGTGGATGCCTTCGGCCAATCCGCCGCCGTCGATGCCCGCCTTCTGGGCCGAGACGCCGACCCACGCGTGCCCAGCCGCGGAAGCGGAGCGGTGGAAGAAGCCCCAGTCCGGTGCCGCGTCCAGCCCGGCCGAGACGTTGTGCCACTCCACGATGACGACGCCGCTGAAGCGGTTCGGGTCCGACGGTTGCCGCACGACGACCCGGGTCCGGAACGGCGCCTCGGCACCGGGCGCGACGTTCCAGTGGCCGTCCGCGCCGCGCTCGCCCTGCAGTTCATAGGAGCGGGCGACGCCATCGACGCGGAATTCGGTCTCTTCGTACCCCAGGGTTGCCAGGTCGTAGTCCCGCATGAGGTCGAGCGCCTCGCCCGGGATCTCCGCGAAGGACGCGCTCGGTGTGCTGGCCATCAGTTCCTCCCTTCTGTGCCGGTGACGGACAGCCGTTAGCGGTACTGCGTCTCTTTCTTGCCGGGCGGCGCCTTGTGCACCTCGTCGGGCGGCGGGTTTCCGATCTGCGTGTACGACAGCCCGTTGTGCAGGGCGACGGCCCGAGGCATCTCCAGCGACTCCCAGATGGCGCGGACCGTCCCCTGGATTGCCTTCGGATCGCGGGCCGCGATCGACAGCGCGATCTCGCGGGCGCGGTCGCGCAGCCCGGCCCGCGGCAGCACCTCGGTGACGAGGCCGATCCGCAGCGCCGTGGCCGCAGTGACCCGCTCCTCGTTTCCCATCAGCGCCCAGCGGAGCACGTCGCCCAGAGGAACGCCGCGGTGGAGCATGCCAATGGGCTCGAGCGCGCTCACTATTCCGACGTTGGCGTGCGGGTCGAAGAAGACGGCATCGTCCGAACAGATGATGATGTCGGACTCGTTGAGGAAGTACATCGCCCCGCCGGCGCAGAGGCCGTGCACGGCGGTCACGACGGGCTTCCAGACGCGATGACGGATCTTGGGCGCCAGCGCCATGCCCGGGTCGAAGCTGTTCCAGGGATTGTCGAGGGTGAACCATTCGCCGCCCGCCTTGACGTCCATGCCGGTGCAGAAGGCGCGATCGCCGTTGGACTGCAGAACGGCGCAGTGGATGTCGTCGGTGTCCCGGATCGTTTCCCAAGCCCACTTCAGGTCGAGCGCCATGGCTTCGTTGAAGGAATTCAGGCTGTCTGGCCGGTTCAACGTAATGGTCGCGACCTTGTCGGCCACGTCGAACTCGATGGTCTCCCGTTCCATGGTTCCTCTCTCTGGGCCTCGACTACTTGATCGGGCGTGTGGCGAGCCCGGCGAGGCCCGGTTTCGGCAAACCAACCGGACCTCGAAAAACAACGCATTGACTCCCGGGTTGCGGCCGGGTGCGCAGGCCAGACAGCATCACACACGACCAGGAGATGGACGCAACCACGCGACGGTCGGACCACGCGGCCCGGGGGCGGCGAACCTAAGCGATACGAACAGCCCGTAGAGCACGGAGCGACAAGGAGAAAAGGACAAGTCAATGGAGATCAAGGGGAAGAAGGCTGTCATTTGCGGCGGCGCGTCGGGCATGGCCAAGGCCTCGGCCCAGATGCTGCGCCAGAAGGGCGCGGACATCGCCATCCTCGACCTGCCGAAGTCGGCGGGCGCCGAGGTGGCCAAGGAGCTCGACGGCACGTTCCACGAGGTCGACATCCTC
>DASZLL010000125.1:0-8545 GCA_035552395.1 Acidimicrobiales bacterium | reverse complement strand
GCCCACAGGTTCGAAGCCCTGGCCCAGGCCTCTTCCATCTTCTCGGGAACCTCGACAGGCATGCGGTTACCCACTCATCCCGACGGCGTGAACGGGAAGCCGGCGGGCAGCGGCAAAGCCCCACCGGGGTACGAACCGATCTTCGTGCGCGTCTTGGAGAAGACGTACGCCCCCTGCTTGTCGTTGTAGGGCGAGGTCATGTTGGGGTTCCAGTAGATGAAGGTCCAGTCCTCCTGCGGCGTGAAGTGGCCCGTCGGGAAGCCCCACGTCCCATAGAGCGCGTTCGAAGCGCCGGCCTGGCTCCCCGGATAGGCGCGCATGCCGGTTTCGAAGTTCGCGGGCGTCAGGTCGGGCCCCGCCATCTGCAGGCCGATCGCCATCTCCAGCATCTGGGCGTAGATCACGTCCACCGCGTTCGCCGGCTCGGTGCTCGGGCTCACCTGCTTGTACGCCGCGTAGCCGAACGTCTGCTGCTTGGGCAGCGTCTGGCCGGCGAAGCTGACGCCGAAGGCGTGCGACCACTCGCTCTGCTGGAAGAGCTGCCCCACGATGTCCTGGTCGGTGAAGGCGACACCGGCGACCACCCACTCGGGGGTGTAGCCCTGCTCGGCGGCCCGCGACGTCAGGTACACCGGCGTCACCGGGTCACACCCGCAGAACACCGTCGTAATGCCGTCGTTCTGGAGTTGGCTGACGATGGTCGCCGCCTGGCTCGACAACGTCGACAGGTTCAGCTGGTACTGGATGTTGTCGGCGATCGGGTGACCCGCCGCCGCCGCCTGCGCCACGGCCGACTGCGCCGCCGTCTGGTACCACGGGTTGGAGGGAGCGATGATCGCCACCTTGCGCGGCTTGCCCTGCAGGTCCCCACCGGCGTACTGCGCGTTCCCGGTCGCCATGGACTTGAGGTTCAGTTCCTGGGTCGCGTTCACGACGTCGTCGGACTCGGTGTCGAGGCTCCACATGTAGGGCGCGTACTGGCCCATGAACTGCGACGACAAATACGGAACCCCGAAGTTCACGACGTGCTGCTGGGACAGCGCCACGCCGTAGGGCTCCGAGGAGGCGTTGAGCTCGGCGAAGGCGTGCAGCTGCTGCGCCGCCGTCACCGCGTCCGCGTCCGCCTGCTGCTGGCCGCTGCCGAGTAGCTCGTTGGTGATGGAGCCCTGGCCGTTGAAGAACTCGATATTGAGCTTGCGGCCATAGAACTGGAAATGGTTGTTGAAGTACGTCGCCAGCGCGGTGATCGTGCGCTCAATGTCGGCAGTCGTGTCTGCGATGTTGGCGCCGCCCAGCGACTGCAGCGTCTGTTGGAAGCTCTCCGAGTCCGCCGTGATGCGGAAGGTGACGTTGATCTGGTTGGCGGTGACACCGATCGACGTCGCGCCGCCGTTGTTCCCCGAGAACGAGATGCACGGCGGCGAGTACGGGTCGCCCGGCACCTGCGCGCCCGCACAGGCCGCGGTCTTGCCGGCGGCCGTCCCCGCCACTGCGCCGGTGCCCGTCTTGGCCCCACCGGCGCCCCCGGCCCCGCCCGTGCCCGCGGCCCCGCCCGTGCCCGCGGTACCGGCGGTCCCGGCCGTCCCCCCCGTCCCGGCGCTGGTCCCCGTCCCGTTACCCGAGACGGCCTGCGTCTCTTTGACCACGTTCTGCTGGGGCGCCTTGGTCGGCACCAGCATTGCCATCAGGACGAATGCCACGAGGAGCGCGGCCAAAGGCCCGTACCCCTTGAGCAGTCGGCCGTTCGCCCGCGCCGCCGACAGGCGGAGCTTGCTCGAGCTGCCGTCTTCGCTCACGTTGCTCCCTCCACTGCTCCCAATAGACGTTCGCGGCGTCGCTGCCGCAGGTAGTCCCAGACGAACAGCGCCACCACCACCGCGAGGGCGGCCAAGCCGATCGGCACGGCGACGTTGCCGGTGCTGCACCCGCCGCCTGCGGGCCCGAGGCTGACGCAGGCACTCGTCTTCGAGATCGGGCCGAGCGATTCCTTGGCCGTCGGGTTGCCCGACCCGGCCGAGCCGGGCGTGCCGGCGGTTGCGCCGGTGCCGAGCCCGGCGCCGCTGCTCCCGGTGAGGCCGAGAGCGCCCAAGCCGGTGTTCCCCGTGTTCCCGCTCGCCGTGGTCGGCGCGGCGGCCGGTGCCGACGACAGCGCGCCGGTGCCGAACGGCGACGTCTCGGCCAGATCGTTCGTCTCGGCGCTGGCGCCGCCGAGCTGCAGGTTCAGGTTGCCGCCGCCGGCCAGCACCCCGATGCCGATGTCACCGACCAAAAGCGGCGTGGCGAAGTTGCAGTTCGCGTTGAGCAGGGCGTTGACCAGCGCGGTGCGCACGGTCTGGATTTGGCTCAGGTTCGACCCGATGATCTCCTGCCCCAGCGCGTTGTTGTCGATCCCGACGCTCAGCGGGCTGATCTGCACGGTGCCGTCGGGCAGCGTCGACTGGGCGGGCCATTGGATGTTGAGGCCGACGGGCGACAGCGCCGTGTTCACGATGCCGAGGATCGTCTGCGGGTTGAAGTTCCCGGTCGAGGTGAGCTTCGACAGGTCGAGCTTGACGCCGGCCACGGTCAGCGAGCCGATGCTGAACGTCCCCGTCGAGGTCGTCGTCGCCCCGGACTGCTGGGTCGCCGTCCACGTCAGGCCGCCCAGCTGGACCGCGCCGTTCGCCAGCGAGATCGCCGCGATGCTCGACGTGGCGGACGCTGTGCGCGTCGCGCCGTTGTCGATGGAAGCGTGGGCGGAAGACCCCAGGCCCGAGATGGTGAGCAGCCCGCCCGGCAGGGTGATGTTCGCCACCGCCGTGATCGAGTTGGCCACCGGTTGCGTGGTGACGCTGGCCGCCTCGCTGCCGGCGCCGATCGGGAAGGCCGCGGGCGTAATCGTCGCGGTCAGGTTCTGGTTCCCGTCGACCGACTCGGCCTGCACGGGGGGCGGCACGTCCTGCTTCGGCAGGTCGGGGGGGCCACCCGAGCACCCGGCCGCCTCGAGCGCCGTGCCGATGGCGCCGAGGTCGATCGTCTGCGACAGCGACTGGGCCTCTTGCTCCTGGAAGGCCGAGATGGAGGTGGCGAGGATGATGGCGTAGTTGAGGCCACCGGTCGTGGGCGCCACCGAGATCGCCTGTGCCTGCGCCGTCGCGTTGCCCGGCACGAAGGCCGTGTCGGCGCCCGAGGTGGAGCCCAACTCGACGATGGATACACCGGCCACAACCGCGCACGCCATGGCAATGCGGAACGCGGCGGGACTGTAGTGACGCTCCGCGAAGCGCGTCGTCAGCGACCGGTGCGGTCCTTTCACCAGGCGTGCCCTCCCCTTGGATCCCTTCGACCCCGGGAGCACAACGAGCGCTGCGCTGGTTCCCTACGGCTCACCCCGCGCTCGCGCTCCGCGAGCAGGGCAGCTGACCACGCCGGATCCGCCGGGCCGCCGTCTGGTGGCCGGACCGCGGCCGCCCCGAAGAGGCCAGGCCACGGGCGCGCCAGTCGATCCCGCGCCTCGCCGTGGAACGCCCAGCCGTCCCCGCCGCTTGTCAACCTGTACACCCCCCGCAGAGTGCCGCCCCGAACGCTCGTCCGGGCGCCGCCCGACAGTAGTCAATCGGCGCGCTCGCCGTGCGAGCGGTCGGCGCCCCCGCTTAGCTCGGACACCTGTCGCAGGAGAGGTACCCACGCCGCCAGGCCCCCAACCACCAGGCCCGGGGCGTCGGCCTTCCCGCCATCATCGGCCCGCCGCAGGGTCACGGCCTCGGCCGCCCAGGGCCGGCGAAGGAAGGCGGTGGCCTCGCCCTCGTCCAGGGCGCCGCCCTGTCGCCCCAGCGAGACGACGCTGTCCCCGGCCAGCCGCGCCTCGTAATTGGCGTCCACCCCGACGAGATAGCGCTTGGCCTCCACGTGCAGCGCCACGATCCCCGCCACCCGCTCCCCCAGCGCCGCCCGCACGGCCGCCGCGCCGTCGGCGGCGTGCGTCTCGTCCCGGGCGCCCGCCAGCAGCTGGCCGAGGTCGTGCACCAGGCCGGCGACAACGAGCTCGTCGTCGTCGGGCTCGTGGCGCCGCAACACCGCTGCCGTCGCCAGCGCGTGCTCGAGCTGCGTCACCCGCACGCCGGGGCCGAGCGGCCGCTCGGCCCCGCTGGCCAGGACGGCCACGATCTCGTCCACGCCCAACTCGGCTCCCGGCGGCATCCGGCCATCTTGGCCGTTGCAGGTACGGTGGCGCGTGCCCTGGTCCCCACCGCCGCGCAGCGCCTGGACCGACAAGATGGTCACGCTCGGGCGGGGCATCGGCGACGACGGGCGCTCCCTCATCTCCCTCCGACCCGACGACCTCCGCGCCGCCGCCACCTCGACGACCGGTCTCGACGATTTCGGCGACACCTGGTGGGAAGAGCCGTTCACCCGCCTCTGCGCCTCGCTCGACGGCGAGGCGCGCCTCCACCTGCCCGGCCGGCTGCGGACCCGCGGTGAGCTCCAGGTCATCTTGCAGAACCGCCTACGCATGGTCGACCTCTGGGAGAAGGAGCCGGCCGTGCTGGGCCAGCCCGTCGAGGCCCCGATCGTGGTCACCGGGCTCGGCCGCTCGGGGACCACCCTGCTCCACGAGCTGTTGGCCTGCGATCCCGACAACCGGCCGCCGCTCCTGTGGGAGCTCCTGCAGACCGTCCCCTATGACGACGCGTCGGGTGACGTCTGCGACGACGAGATCACGCTCATGGACGAGATGGTCCCGGCCTTCACCGCCATGCACGAGAACGGCGGGCGGCTCCCGACCGAGTGCATCTTCGCCTTCGCCCACCAGTTCTCGAGCGACGTCTACACCGGCCTCTACAACGTGGCCGACTACACGGTGTGGCGCAGCGGCGTGGACCAGGCCCCGATCTACGACTGGCACAAGCGCCACCTCCAGACGCTGCAGTGGGTGGCCGAGCGGCCGACGACCCGCTGGGTCGTCAAGGCGCCGTCCCACCTCTCCGCCCTGCCCCTTCTCTTCGCCACCTACCCCGACGCCCGCGTCGTGATCACCCACCGCGACCCGTTGCGCGTCATCGGCTCGCTGTCGGATCTGATGGCCACCCTGCACTACATGCACTCCGACCACGTCGACCACGGCGTCCTGGTTGAGTTCATGGCGATGGGCCTCGAGATGCAGATGGACGCCGTCGCCGCCGAGCGCGACGCCGGCGCCGTCCCGAACGACCGCATCGCCGACGTCGTCTACAAGGACCTGGTCGCCGATCCGCTGGGCGCGGTCGAGCGCCTCTACGCGTTGTGGAACCTGCCGGTCACGCCCGCCTTCCGCGCCGCCCTCGACGCCTACCTGGCGGCACGTCACACCCATCGCGCCGCGGGCCACGACTACTCCTTCGCCGACACCGGGCTCGACCTGGCCACCCACCGCGCCGTCGTCGCGCCCTATCAGGAGCGCTTCGGGGTGCCGTCCGAGGTCTAAGTGGACGCCGACCGCCACCCACGAGACCCACGGGACCCGCGGGACCCGCGAGACCCACGGGACCCACGGGACCCCGGAACCCACGGGGAGGAAGCGATGGATTGGAAGATCGAGCACATCGTCGTGCCGGTGGCGGATGTCGACCGGGCCGAGGACTTCTACGCCGAACGGGCCGGCTTCAACCTCGACGTCGCCCAGGCGCAGCTCCGTGCCGCCGGCATCGACTGCGGCGACGTCTTCCACTTCGACGCCGGGTCGCAGACCGACGGCCCCGATCCGGGGCGGGCCGACTATGGGACGTTTCTCTCGTTCAGCGACCCCGACGGCAACGGCTGGCTGATTCAAGAGGTGCCGAGCCGGCCCAGCTGAGACGCCCGCTCAGAGGGCGGCGAGCTTCACCACTTCGGCGCTCGGGTGGGGCGGGCCGTCGGCCAGCACCCACCGCACGAGCATGTAGCCCTCGAGACGGCCGCCCGTGTCGAGCCAGTTCTCCACGCCGGCTCCGGGGTCGCGTGGCGCGATCACCAACCGCCACGACCCGTCGTCGGAGCGGGCGGCCCGCTCGTTGTTCAAGTTGGTCGTCGCGTAGCGGTAGTCGAAGCTCTCCATCCACGGCGAGGTCAGGGTGAGCCCCCAGTAGAGGAAGGGCTTGTCCGGCTCGTGCACCGTGACCACCAGCGCCTCGTCCTCGGCCAGCTTGAACCGGCCGCCGTGGTAGGTCATCTCGGCGTTGGTGTGCGTGCGCACCTCGTCTTCCTGCGCGGCGACGTGCTCGGAGCCGGCCTGCCCCCCGAACGTGTTCATGTTGGACGCGGCGTCGTGCCACATCTGCAGGGCGGTCCCGCCGACGAAGGTCAGGAACATGGCGGCGAACTCGAGCTTGGGCGCTAGCTCGTCGGTCGACAGCAGCGGGGGCGGGACGACCTCGCCGGGCTCGGGCACCAGCTCCATGCGCAGGCGCGACAGCTTCTCGGGCCGCTTGTCGAAGTGCGTCTCGCGGATGGCCAGCTGCGCCGTGCCCGGCTCGAGCACGACGGAGTTGCGCGGCCGCGGCTCGGGCATCTTGTCCGCCGGCGCAATGAGGATGTCGACCTCCCCGTTGGGCCCGAGCTCGAACTCGTCGATGTGGGTCTGGGTCTGGGTGCCCGTCCGGCCCCCGACCGGGCCCTGGCCGAAGGGCGTGCCGAAGGTCATGCCGAGGTAGGCACACTCGCCCCGGTGGCCGACCAGCCGGTACGAGCGGGAGTCGTCGAGGACGGAGAAGAGGTAGTGGACGTCGGGGTTGTCGACAAGCAACTTGCGGTAGTCGTCCTGCAGCACGAAGAGCTGGGGGTGCAGCGGGTCGGAGCGCTCGACGATCCAGTCGAGGGCCAGGCGCGACAGCCGGGTCACCCACCGGTAGCCCTCGGCCAGGTCGACGTCGCTCTCGGGCACCTCGGTGGCCTGGCGGACCACGTCGAGGGCCGCCGTCTGCGCCTGCACCCAGGCGTCAAAAGCCGCGTTCAGCCGATCGTCCTGCATGGAGCGGCACGCTACCGGCGTTCACCCCGAGTCGCCTGGTTCCCGACGCGCCCGGTAACTTTCGGGACGTGACCGACACCATCACCGAAACGACCGCCACTGACGAGCTGCTCAGTGACCTCCGGTCCTGGCTGGACGCCAACTGGGACCCCGACCTGACCGTCGCGCAATGGTGGGAGCGCATGGGCCTGGCCGGCTGGTCGGCCCCCGGTCTGCCGACCAACGCCTACGGCAAGGCGATGGCCCGTTCCGACACGGTCCTCGTCGCGCAGGAGATCGTCAACTTCGGGGCCATGGGTGCCCCGGCCGGCCTGGGCCTGCTGCTGGCGGCCCCGACCATCGCCACCCACGGCACCCAGGAGCAGATCGACCTCTATGTGCGCGACATCGTCACCGGCCGGAAGGCGTGGTGCCAGCTCTTCAGCGAGCCCCAGGCCGGGTCCGACCTGGCGGGCCTGCAGACGCGGGCGATGAAGGACGGCGACGAGTGGATCATCAACGGGCAGAAGGTGTGGACCTCGGGCGGCCAGTACGCCGACCTCGGGATGCTGCTGGCGCGGACCGACCAAGAGGTGCCGAAGCACCAGGGCATTTCCTACTTCGCCTTCGAGATGCTCCAGGACGGCGTGGACGTGCGACCCCTCAAGGAGATGACGGGCCACGCCCTCTTCAACGAGGTCTTCATCACCGACGCCCGCGTGGCCGACTCGGCCCTCATCGGCGGCCTGAACAACGGCTGGGCCGCCGCCAACACGACGCTGGCGAACGAGCGGGCCGGCCTTGGCGCCGGTGGTGGCAATGCCGCCGGTGGTGGCCTGGCCCAACCGGGCAGCGTCATGGGCATGCTGGAGCGGCGCGTCGGCGATCTCGTGGCGCCGAAGGCTGGGTCCGGCGACAAGAAGAAGGCCCAGGCGCCTGGCGGTGCGCTCTCCGCCATGCGCGGCGGCGCCGGGATGCTCATCAGCTTGGCGCAGTCCCGCGGCGTGCAGAACGACGCCGGCATCCGCCAGGAATTGGCCAGGCTCTACACGCTCGGTGAGATCGGCCGCATCAACGGCCTGCGGGTCAAGGCGGTCAAGGAGAAGGGCGGCGACATCCCCGGCATGCCGAACGTGTCCAAGCTTTCCATGAGCCAGATCGTCCGCCTCACCCGCGACCTCGGCCTGCGCATCATCGGGCCCTCGGGGATGCTGCATGCGTACGACACCGAAGGCAAGGCGGAGCTCCAGCAATCGACGCGCGACCCGTTCGCCGGCGGCATCACCGAGCTGGCGCTGTTCGCCCAGGCGCCCCCGATCTACGGCGGGACGGACCAGGTGCAGCGCAACATCATCGGGGAACGGGTGCTCGGCCTGCCCAAGGAGCCCAACAACGACCGGACGACGCCCTTCTCGCAGCTGCCCAAGAACGCTTAACTGTCGCCGCGACGGGATCGGGTCGGGGTCGGGGGCGGTCAGGGATGAGCCGGGTGGATCGGAGCCTGCGCGGTGCGGCCGCCATCGTTGGCGTTGCCGACGACGTCTCACCCACCGGAGAGCTCGACCGCTTCGGCCGTGACCTCGAGGTGGCCATGGTCCTCGA
>DASZLL010000124.1:0-62229 GCA_035552395.1 Acidimicrobiales bacterium | reverse complement strand
GTGCGGGCATGGAGCGCGCCCGGGAGCGTCCCATGCTCGACACGGCGACCGTGTTGGCTCTGGCGGAGGCCATCGAACCGAGGCTCCGGTGCCTGATCCTTCTCGGCGGATTCGGCGGTCTGCGCACCGGTGAGCTGCTGGCCTGCAACGCCGGGACATCGATCCGCTCCACGGCACCGTTGTGGTCGTGCGGCAAGCTCATGAGATCACCGGTCCCGGACGCGTACTCACACCGCCCAAGTCCGACGCCGGCCGCCGAACGGTGACCCTCCCGGCCTTCGTTCTGAAGACCCTCGAGGCCCACTTGCGCGACAACGTGGGCGTCGCCGTCGATGCCTGGGTCTTCACCAGACCGAGCGGACTCCCGCTACGGCGGGTCGACCTCTCGTACCGTGGAGAGAAGCATGTGCCGCACTCGGCCTGGACGGGATCCGTCCCCACGACCTCCGTCACCATGCCGCCACGCTCATCGCCCGTAATCCGAACGTGACCTGGCGCGAGCTGATGGCCACCATCGGCCACTCTTCCTACTTCGCTGCCCTGCACTACCAGCACTCCACGGTGGAGCGGAGCAAGGCCATCGCCGACTACCTCGACGACGTCATCACAGCGGCCTAGCGTTCGCACAAGTTCGGACCTGTTCCGCCTGGTGCGTGACGGGCTGCGTCATGAGAGCGTCATGGAATCACACCGGGCGACGGGGCGTCACAACCAACACACCCTTCCATCAGCCCAAACACGAAGAGGCGGCGGGCGGAATCGAACCGCCGTACGGGGCTTTGCAGGCCCCTGCCTAAACCATTCGGCCACGCCGCCGCGCCTCTACACGGCAGGGCGGCCAGCCTAACGGCCGGTGTCGCCCGGCCCCAGCCTCCGCCGGGTCGGCTCTTGCTCCGCCGCTAGTGGTGCCGGAGCCGGGAGACCAGCCAGAACACCGCTGCTACGAGGGCGATGACAACGGCCAGCTTCACGAAGAAGAAGAAGATCCCGGCTATGGCGTGCAAAATCCAAAAAGCGACGAGGACCCCGACCACCGCCACCACGGTCATGGCGACCGCGTGGGTGAAGGTCATCGGGGTCTTGCTGCGCTCTCTGCTTTCTACGTCTCTACTCACAGACCCGATGCTACGTTCCCGCCATGCCCGCTGAGACGTCACTCCGTGACCGGCGGAGCCGACTACTCGCCCAACCAGGGCTGATGGGTGAGGAATTCTGCCGCAGCTATGCCGCCGCGGCGGATGCGTGGCTCTCAGGATTGGCCGATCGCGCCGCCGGCGACAACAAGCGCCACCTCGCGCTCCTGGCGGTCGGAGGCTACGGGCGCAGTTCACTGTGCCCCTACAGCGACCTCGATGTCGTGCTCGTCCACAGCGGGCTACGGGACATCAAGATCGTGGCCGACGGCATCTGGTACCCGGTCTGGGACGAGGGCGTTCACCTCGACCACTCCGTGCGCCGTCCGGCCGAGGTGATCAGTGCCGCCGCTGACGACCTGCGCGTGGCGCTTGGTCTGCTCGATGCACGCATGGTCTGGGGGGAGCGCAAGCTGGCCGAGCCGCTGATCGAGAAGGCCAAGGCGGCTTGGCGCGACCGCCTCGGCACCCAATACCTCCCCGTGCTCGAGGTCCAGATGGCCGAGCGCCGCGCCACGGCCGGCGATGTCGCTTTCCTCCTCGAGCCCGACCTGAAGGAAAGCCACGGCGGTCTCCGCGACGTCAGCGTGCTGCGGGCGCTGTCGGCCTACGCGCCGTTGCTTGTCGACTACGCCGACCTGGCGTCGCTCGACGGGGCCACCGCACTGCTGACCTCGATCCGCGTCGAACTCCACCGCATGGCGAGACGAGCGCACGACCGACTGCTGCTCCAGGATCAAGACCAGGTGGCGGACGCGCTCGAGTTCGCGGACGCCGACGCCCTGATGCTCGAGGTGTCCACCGCGGGCCGCCAGATCGCGTGGGTGAGCGATGACGTCTGGCGCACACGCCGGCTCTGGGACCCGACGCCGCAACCCAAGCACCGCTTCCGCCGACGCGCACCTGACACCGAGACGCCGGTGGTCCCCGCCGACCTCGGTCCCGACTTGATGGCGGTCAATGGCGAGATCGCGCTGACGCCGGCGGCTCCGGTGTCCGACGATACGTCGCTCCCCCTCCGGCTCGCGGCCACGGCTGCCGAACTCGATCGCCCGATCGCCCGCGGCTCGCTGCACCGCTTGGCCGACCGCTTGGCGCCACCGAGCGACCCCTGGAGCGACGCCACGCGGCAGGAGCTCGTTGCACTGCTTGCCCTGGGCCGGCCGGCCGTCGACAAGATCGAATCGCTGGACCAACACGGGCTTCTGGTGCGACTCATCCCCGAATGGGCGGCCGTGCGCAACAAGCCGCAGCGCAACGCCTACCACCGCTTCACGGTCGACCGGCACTTGCTCGAGGCCGCGGCGTTGGCCGCGGAGCTCACTGACGCCGTCGAGCGCCCCGATCTTCTGCTGATCGGCGCCCTACTCCACGACATCGGAAAAGGCTTCCCTGGCGACCACACCGCCGTCGGCATCGAAGTGGTCGATCGCATTGGGACGCGCATGGGCTTCCCACCCGAAGACGTCGAAGTGTTGGTCGACCTCGTACGCCACCACCTCTTGCTCCCCGACACTGCGACTCGCCGCGACCTCGATGACCCCACCACCATCGATCGCGTTGCCCGCGCCGCCGGGAACCGCACAACACTGCACCTGCTCGCCGCGCTGACCGAAGCAGACAGTCGCGCCACCGGACCATCAGCCTGGGGCCCCTGGAAGGCCGGACTCGTCGCCGACCTCGTCGAGCGCGCGGACAAGGTTCTCCAGGGCGAGGCGGCCGCGCCGGCACTGCCGGACCTCCTCCTGGCGGCCCACCGCGGGCTGATCGAAGAAGTGCGCGCCACCGGCCTGCCGTCGGTCTCCTTACAGCCCCCGCAGGTGATCGTCGCCGCACCCGACCGCCCCGGGATCTTCTCCTCAGTGGCCGGAGCGCTCGCCCTCAACGGTATGGACGTCCGCGCTGCCAACGTCGCAGGCGAAGAGGGCGTCGCCGTCGAGGTCTTCACGGTCGAGGTGGCCCGGGGGACGTGGCCGGACACGGCCAAGCTGCGCGAGGACCTGGCCGCCGTGCTCACCGACCGCCTCGCCATCGGCGAGCGGCTCTCGGAGCGGGAGCGGATCTACCCCCTCCGCCGGCGCTCGGCTGCGCACCTGCCCGTGAGTGACGTGACGGTCGACAACGACGCCTCAGAGACTGCCACCGTCCTCGAAGTGCGGGCGCCCGATGAGATCGGGCTGCTGCACCGCATAACCCGAGCGCTCTTCGAAGCCGACCTCGACGTGGTGTCAGCCCGGGTTTCGACGCTCGGCGAGATGGTCGTCGACGCGTTCTATGTTCGGGCATCGGGCGGCAGCAAGGTGAGCGATGCGGAACGCCTCAGCGCGATCACAGCTGCTATCGAGGAGGAAATTGGGACCTTAGGCCCTGCGGGACCCCGGTAGAATGCCGATGCCATGAGTTCGGGTGATCACGCGGCGACGCGGAAGAGCCGAAAGGTGTGGGTGGTGGTGACGGTCTGTGCCGTCGCTGTCCTCCTCGCCGCCGGTGGCTTCGTGGCTGTCGAGCACTTCGGGACGCAGGCGGCCGCCACCCCGAGCGCCCCGCCACCGGCGCTCACCGTGGGCTCGATCGCGCCGACCGGCACGAGCGTCGTGGCGGGCTCCACCGTCTCGGTGCAGTTCTCCACCGACCTCGCACCCGGAAGCCCCATGCCGACCTTGAACCCGCCGGTGGCCGGGTCGTGGGCCGTCCTTTCGCCGTCGCTGTTGCAGTACGAGGCGAGCGGACCCCTCGTGCCCGGAGCGACAGAGACCATCACGGTGCCCGGTGGGCCGTCCGGTGTCGTGGGATCCGAGGGTCAGCGCTTGGCGCAAACCGTGACCTCTCAGTTCACCGTGGCTCCTGGCTCCACCCTTCGCCTGCAGCAGCTCTTGGCGGAGCTCGGTTATCTCCCATTGACCTTCACGCCGGCCGCGCCCGTCACCTCGCCGTCGCAAGAGGGCAACGATCAGGTGGGGACGTTCTCGTGGCGTTGGCTGTATCAGCCCTCGTCGCTCACCTCCCTGTGGACGCCCGGTACGAACAATGTCATCACACAGGGCGCCGTCATGAACTTCGAGAACCAGAACGGATTGAAGACAGACGGCTTCGCCGGTCCGCAGGTGTGGACCGACCTCCTTGCCGATATGGCGAGTGGCAAGGCCAACACCCAGCCGTGGGACTACGTGCTCGTCAGCCAGTCCCTGCCCGAGATTGCGACCGTATTTAAGGACGGCGTCGAGGTCTACAGCACCCCCGTCAACACTGGCGTGCCGGGCGCCACCACCGAGAACGGCACGTGGCCGGTCTACGTCCGCTACACGGTGACCACGATGACCGGCACCAACCCAGACGGCTCGCATTACTCGGATCCCGGCATCCCCTGGGTCAGCTATTTCCACGGGGGTGACGCCCTCCACGGCTTCGTGCGGAGCTCTTACGGATTCCCGCAGAGCGACGGCTGCGTAGAGATGCCCCCTGCCAACGCCGAGACCGTGTTCCCCCTCACACCCCTGGGGACCCTGGTCACAGTTCAGGCGTAAGCCAAGGGCCCAATCTGCGTTAGCAAGAGACTGACCGGGTGCCCATTGCGGTCCGACCTAGTCTCTTTGTTCAATGTTGCGTCAGGCCGTATCCATCACAGGCAAGATCCTGATCGGGGCTGGAGTCCTCGTCCTGCTGTTCACCGCGTACCAAATCTGGGGCACGTCGATCCAGGAATCGCACACCCAGAACGCCCTGCGCAACACGCTCCAGTCGGAAACGAACAACGATGCGATCCGCCACGCCCTGGCCGAGGCGTCAGCGCTCGACAAGCTGCCGACCGGGCCACCCGTGACCGCGACCCGTTCCGGAGATCCCTCGGAGGGCGAGCCCATCGGGGATATCCGCATCCCGAGAATCGGCATCAACCAGGTCGTTGTGGAGGGTACCAACACACCTGACCTGCGGAAAGGTCCCGGCCACTACACGGGGACCCCGCTCCCGGGTCAGGGCGGCAACGCGGCTATCGCAGGACACCGGACCACCTATGGCCACCCCTTCTACAACCTCGACGGCGTCAAGGTCGGCGATCCCATCGTGGTGACCACCCTGCAGGGCATCTTCGTGTACGACGCGACGAAGAGCTCGGTCGTCTCGCCCTCCGATACCAGCGTGATCAAGAACGTCTTCGCCAACATCCTCACGCTCACCACCTGCAATCCGCGCTTCAGCGCGTCGACCCGCCTGATCGTCCAAGCCAAACTGGCGCATTCACAACTCTTCCCCAACAAGGGCCTCCCCGGGGCGAGACTCCACGCCGACCCGAGCAGTGGAGACCTGGCCGGCGATTCAAGCGTGCAACTCACCCAGACGTTGTTCTGGGGTTTCCTGTTTCTCGTCGTCGGCGGCGGAATCCTCTACGCGGCCTGGCGCTTCCGCCGGCAGCGCTGGCTGATCTATGGCGGGGGCACTCTCGGCCTGCTCGTGCTCCTCTGGTTCTTCTTCGGCGCCATCAGCCCGCTGCTGCCGGCCAGCTTTTAGACCGACGTGTTGGTCGAGCTTTCGCTGCCCGACCACTTCCGCGGCTTCGCCGCCACCGTCGAGCGCGATGGAGGGAGCACCTATCCCGCGATCTGTCGGAGCGTGGCCGACGACGAACGGGTGCTCTCGATCCTCACCGGCGCACCGCTCGCACAACGGCGCCCGCTTCTGCTGCTCGCCGCCGTGCACTTCCTTCTACTCTCGGGCACCGAACATCCATTGGCCGAGTACTACGACACCGTGGCGCAAGTCCGAGGCGTTCCCTACGAACCGCCGAACGGGGACGCCGGCACTGCTTTCACCGCGTTCTGTCAGTCGTATCGCCGCGAGCTCGAACAGCTGATCGCCACGCGCACGACGCAAACGAACGAGGTCGGGCGCTGCAGCGCTCTCCTCCCAGGTCTCTGCGATATCGCGTCTCGCTACGAGTGGAAGGTGCCGCTTGCTCTGCTCGACCTCGGCACCTCGGCAGGCCTCAACCTGCTCTTTGACGACTACTCGTACACCTACCGATCCGCGTCGGACGATGGCGTTCTCACGGCAGGCCCCAAGGGCTCGGCGGTCTCGATCGAGTGCACTGCGCGTGACGACCTGCATGCGCTCCCCGAACTGCGACTGCCCCCCCTCTCCGAACGCGTCGGACTCGACCTCTCCCCCGTCGACCCATTTTCCGAGGACGCCGCCCTCTGGCTACTGGCCTGCCAGTGGCCGGACAACGCTGTCCGCTTCGACCGGCTTCGCGCCGCCCTGGCCAACGTCCGAGCGTCGGACGATCCGCCCCGGCTCGAACAGGGCGACATGGTTCACGACCTGCCCCGTATCGCGGCCACGATCGGCGGCACAACGCCGCTGGTCGTCTTTCACTCCTGGGTCGCGGCCTACCTCGATGAGGAGCAGCAACAGACCCTCGCGGCGGAGGTTCGCGCGCTCGGAGGGACACGACCGGTCCATCACCTCTATTGCGAGTCGCCGTTCGAGACCCCAGGTCTCCCGACTCCGCCGTCGCCGGTGCTTCGGGAAGGGCCAGACCTGGCGACGACGCTGGTGCACATCGGCCCCGAGGGCGAACCCGAGCGGCTTGCTGACACCCACCCCCACGGCTATTGGATCCGCTGGTGGCCGATTACTCGTCGGGGCCCCAGGGCGCATCCCGGCGAGCCGGAACCTGCACACCCGCCTCGTTGACGTCGCCGGCGGAACCGACCGACGTCTTGCCGAAGCGGTTCCGGATGGCATCGACGGCAACCGTGACGTCGTACCACGACTGCTCGGTGGCAGTTGCGCTTTGATTGGCCTCGGTCGTCCCGTCACCCAGGTCGAATGACAGCTGATCCGCTCCGGCCTTAGTGAGTCCGGAGGCGCTCACCCCAACGAGCCGGATGCCCTCGCCCGGTTCGACGCTGGCGAGTAGGGCGGCCGCCACCAGGCCGATGGCCCCGCCGGTCGAAATCGAGCGGCTCAGCGTATGTGAGCGCGACACCAGCGACAGGTCCTTGAATTTCACCTTGACCGTGACCGTGCGGCATGCGGTCGACTCGCCCCGCAGCATGGTTGCCACCGACTCGGCCATTCGCAACACGTGACGCTCCAATTCGAATGGGTCGACCAGGTCCTGACTGAACGTCTCTTCGTGACCGAGCGACTTGTTCGGGCGGTTGGGATTGACAGGATCAGGGTCGTCGCCCCGCGCCAACGCGGCCAGATGGGCACCACTCGCCTTGCCGAGTCGTCGGGTCAACGTGTCGACCGGCATCGCCGCCAAGTCGGCGACTGTGCGCACGCCAAGGTCGTGCAGTCGTTTGGCGGTCGCCGGTCCCACGCCCCACAGCGCTTCGACGTTGTGCGCGTGGAGGAATTCGAGTTCGATCGCCGGATCGACGATGTACACCCCCGGACCGGACACGAGCCCGCTCCGGCTGGCCCGCGGCTTGGCGGCCCGGGATGCGAGTTTGGCGATCATCTTGGAGCGACCCACGCCGACGGCGCAGTTCAGATGCAGATCGTCGAGCACCCGCTGGCGCAGGCTACGGGCAATCTGATCGGGTGGACCAAGGAGTCTGACCGCGCCCTCAACGTCCATGAACGCCTCGTCCAGTCCGATCGGCTCGACCATTGGGGTGACGTCCTCGAGGATCTTGTGCAGCTGACCGCTTACCTCGGCGTACCGACTGTGCCGACCGGATAAAAAGATGGCGTCGGGGCACAGCTGGCGGGCGCGCATCGACGGCATGGCCGAATGCACCCCGTACGCGCGTGCCTCATAGGTGCAGGAGGCAACGACACCCCGTGCGCCGGCGCCTCCTACGATGACCGGCTTGCCGGCCAGCGACGGGTCATCGAGTACTTCGACCGCAGCGAAGAAGGCGTCCATGTCGACATGAAGGATGGTCGGGAGGCGAGGTGGTTCAGCCACCGAGGGACAACCGACGAAACCCTTCGGCGTACGCGACGCCGGCTCGTCGGCCCTCCTCGGCTGCCCGACGGCGGACCGCCTCTCCAGCCCAGCCCTCTTGGCCGGCGAACTGGCTGCGGTGACACTCGACGGCTTCTGCCTTCGTCTCGATGGTGTCGCTGACGTCAACCCAGTCATCGGGCTCCAGCGTCCCCGAGAGCAGCACGGTGGACACCCGGTGTGGGGGTCCGGCATCAGGGAAGTAATGCGGGAGCGCCGCCGCTGGGGCGACTGCGTCGAGCAGAGCGAGGCCGGCAATGCGGTGATCCCGGTGGTTGAAATAGTCCTGCCCAAAGAAGACAGCCGTCGGGTCATGCCCGCAGACGACGTCGGGCCGTAGCTCCCGCACCCGTGCGACCAGAGTTTTTCGGAATTGGTCCGAATCGGTCAGTTCGCCATCGGGAAACCCGAGGTTGCCCACGCTCGCGAGCCCGATGAGCACCGACGATGCCTCGAGCTCGTCGGCTCGTTCAGCTGCGAGCTTCTTGGGCTTCGTGCCGGGATCGCTCGTGCCCTTGCCGCCATCGGTACAGACGATGAGGTGGACCGCGCTCCCTCCCTTGGCCCAACGAGCGAGCGTTCCGCCGCACCCGACGTCGGCGTCGTCGGGATGGGCATAGACGGCCAGTACGACACCGGGCGTGGCCTCGATCATTTGCGCTTGGGCTCGGTAGTCTTGGTCAGCAGTCCGGCTTCCCGTTGGAAATCGCCCGCTTCCTCGAAACCCTTGTAGACGCTGGCGAAGCGTAGATACGCCACGTCGTCAAGCGCCTGCAGACGTTCGAGCACCGCCACGCCCACTTGCTGAGTCGTGGGCTCGGTCGTCTCGGCCCGCAAAGCGTCCTCGACGCTTTGGGCCAGCTCCTCCATCTGGAGGTCGGAGACCGGCCGGTTCTTGCAGGCGGACCGTACGCCCTCGACGACCTTGGCCCGATCGAAAGGCTCGCGAAGGCCGTTGCGCTTCACGACCCACAACGGGACCTCTTCGACCCGCTCGAACGTCGTGAACCGACGGCCACATCCGAGGCATTCGCGACGTCGGCGAGTGGCGCCTCCGTCTTCGGCCTGACGTGAATCGACAACACGGTCATCATCGACACCGCACCAGGGACACCGCACACCGCCGACGATAGTCAGGGAATGAAAACGTGCTCCCCCGGGACCACGACGCTCGACCCGACCTCGCGGGCGAGTTCTTGGGTGAGGGCGCCCGCCTGAGTCGGGTTCGCCTTCGACGCGATGGACGACAGCGTGTCGCCCGCCTTCACGACGTAGACCTGACCCTGGGACGGCGCCGCCTGGGCCAAGGTGCTCCCACCGAGGGCCCGGATCGGCAGGGCAAGCAGGACGAGCAGCCCGACCACGACAGCGCCCAGGACCACCCGGCGGCGGCGCACCCGGGGGGAAGGTGCGGTCCGCGCCGGCTGGTCGGGCAAGGCGTACAGCTGGGGCCGGCACGCCTTGAATTCGAGCTCAAATGCGACCGACATGGCGTCCTCCTGGTCCGAACACCTGTTCGCTATGCCGCCATTGGACCACGAACACCTGTTCGCTGTCAACCAGAGGGGCGAACGACTGTTCGTGCATGCCGGCACCGTAGAGAGCCGCTGTGACAGCGCTCTGAGCTGGGCTTTCGAGGACATCGGCCCGGAACTCGCCGGGCCAGGTCGGACTGATCGCGTGCAAGTAGGACCACCGACCCCCTGAGTCACCAGGCCTTTGGATAGCGTCGGAGCATGGGTACGGAACAGTTGACGCTCACCGCCGAGGACGGTCGCCGGCTCTGCGTGGCATCGGGTGGCGACCCGGCTGGAAGACCCGTCGTGATCCACCACGGCACACCCGGCTCCCGGTTCCTCCTCGACCAGTGGTCGCTCGACGCGGCCGAGGATGGGGTCCGCCTCCTCTGCTACGACCGCCCCGGGTACGGCAATTCGAGCCCTCAGCCAGGAAGAGTGGTCGCAGACTGTGCTGCCGACGTCCGCTCGATCGCCGTCGGCCTTGGCTACGAACGCGTGGCCGTCTGGGGCATTTCGGGCGGCGGCCCCCACGCCCTGGCCTGCGCCGCCCTGCTCCCCGACCTGGTCTGCGCCGTGGCGTCGCTCGCCGCGATCGCTCCCTATGGTCCCGCCGACCTCGACTACTTCACCGGCATGGGCCAGGACAACGTGGACGACATCGAGCTGATCCTCAGGGATCGCGATGCCGCCCGGCGCAAGGTGGCGTCCGACCGAGAGGGCGTGATGGCGGCCACGGCAGACCAGGTCACGGCCGGGTTCGAGTCGCTCATCTCAATCGAAGACGCCCAGGCGCTGCGCGACGGGCTCGACGAATATCTTCTCCGCTCCATGCAGATGGGACTGGCCCCCGGGGACCAGGGATGGTGGGACGACAGCGTGGCCGATGTCGTCGACTGGGGCTTCGATTTCGCCTCCATCGTGGTGCCGGTCCAGCTGTGGCACGGCCGGAACGACAAGTTCGTCCCCTTCCAGCACGGCGAGTGGCTGGCCCGCCAGATCCCCGGCGTCGACGCCCATCTGACGGATTCCGACGGCCACCTCACTTTGCTCTTCAGGTTGCGCGCCATTCACGCCTGGCTGCTGTCGCACTTCTAGATCGAGCCGCGGCTCGATGAAGAAACGTCGTCATTCTTCGGTGCTCGGCACCTCGCCTTGCACGATGGCCTGAGCCAGTTGTGCGTGATCGCGGTCGTTCTGGTCGGCGTAGCGCTGGGCGAAACCCACCATCGCCGACGTAAACGCCGCGCCGGTACCCAGATAGGCGTCGATGGCCAACGGATCGCCCGAGCGCGCGTGGGCGCGGGCGAGCGTCGCACCGCACGCGGTGGCGAACTGAGCGAGGCGGGGCGCGATCAACGCGGTGGACGGGATGAGCTTCATGTCCCGGTACTGGCGGATGTAGAAGTCGCGACCACCCATGGACGCCCAGCCCACGAAAATGTCCGTGGCCGATTGGACCATCCGTTTGCCGGCAACCACCCGTTCGCCGTGGTTGGCCTGCGCTGCCGGGCGCACAAAGGGCTCGTACACCGAAGGTCCGGCCTGCTTGCATTGGAGGAAGAGCGGATCGGCGCCGGAGCGCCCCTCGAAGAGCACGAGATAGACGACCATACCCACGCTTCCGACACCGACCACCTGCCGAACGATGTCGGCTTCGGTGAAACGGTCGAAGAGCGCGGCGCGATCCTCCTGCAGGGTGGCGCGGTAGCCGGCCAGCAACACGTCCACGACCTCGCGCTGCTCGTCGTCGGTCAACGTCGTGCGGATCGGCGGTTGCGCCGTGATGCGGGGACGACCATGGGCCATGGCGGTCAACTTCGGAAAGGCGCCGCGACTTGTTTTCTTCGCCTTGCGACGCTCGATGTACACCTCGACCTGACCGCGGTCCGCCCGCTCGAAGTTCTTGACGAAATGCTCGACGCGCATGCCCTCGTACCAGATGTCGAGCTCGTGCGCGTGGGCGTAGCCGTGCATGCGTCGTCGGTAGGCGTCGACCGCGGCTCGCACCGCAGCCTCGGCGCGTGAGGGCTTCACCTCGTTTTCGCGCGCGGCCACGACGAGGCTGGCCGCCAGGCGGGCCACGTCCCACTCGAACGGTCCGGGCAGGGTCTCGTCAAAGTCGCGGAGGTCAAAGTTGAGATTGCGCTCCGGCGTGGCCCAGAGGCCGAAGTTCAGCACGTGCGCGTCGCCACAGAGCTGTACTTCGAGGCCGCTGTTCGGCACGAGCGCGAGGTCGGCCGCCATCACCGTTGCAGCGCCCCGGTAGTAGTTCCACGGCGATAGGGCCATGCGATGGTGCCGGAGTGGCACGACCTCAGGCAGCCGGCTCGCGCTCTGCGCCAGCACCGCGGCGAGGGCGTCGTGCCCGCGGGCTCGTTCATCCCAGTCGCCGAGCCCGGACCTGGGTGCGTGGCGACGGGCCGCCCGGCCGGCGACGCGGCGCTCCGCCGCCGTCGCCGCCAGGTCGTGCAAGGTCGAGGTCGGCGGTGCTCTCCGTTGATCCTCTGTGGCCATGGCACACACCTCCGCGTGCAGAAGGGTTCCATCTTCCCTGGTGGTGAACGACGAGCGGGAGAACGTCCAGGCCGCGCAGCGAACAGATGTTTGCTTTCGGTCCCGGCCCTCGGTATCTTGGTGCATCACGAACGGATGTTCGCCCCCAGGGAGGGGCCCGGCGGCCGGCCGGGGTGGACACCAAAAGGAGAAGCCGATGGCCGAGGTGCTCAGCGGGAAGCGGCTCCAGATCCTCAACTTCATCGCCGACAGCATGCGCGACCGGGGCTATCCGCCCTCGGTGCGTGAGATCGGCGAGGCGGTAGGGCTCACGTCGTCGGCCACCGTCCACACCCACCTGGCCGTGCTGCAGCGGGAGGGCTACCTCTCCCGGGACCCGAGTAAGCCCCGGGCTATCCAGGTGCACTTCGACCCCGACACGGCGTCCAAGCTCCCCGCAGCGGCGGTGCACAACGTGCCCCTCGTCGGCGACGTGGCGGCGGGGACAGGCGTGCTGGCGGCGGAGAACATCGAGGAGCTGTTGCCGATGCCGGCGCAGTTCACCGGGGGCGGCCCGGCGTTCATGCTGCGCGTGCGCGGTGACTCCATGATCGAGGCGGGGATCCTCGACGGGGACTACGTGGTCGTCCACCAGCAGCCTGACGCCAACAACGGCGACGTCGTGGTCGCCGGCATCGGCGAGGGCGAGGCGACGGTCAAGACGTTCAGCCGGAAGGGCGGCAAGGTCGTGCTCACACCGGCGAACGCCGCCTACGAGCCGATGGTCTTCGACGGGTCGACCGAAGACGTGACGATCTTCGGCAAGGTCGTCACGGTGATGCGCTCGCTCAACTAAGGCGCGGCGTCGGGGCGCTCCCGACTCAGCGCACACTCATCTTGGGTGGTGCCTGTCTCACCGCGAGTCGCAAGCTACCCACCTGTTCGGATTCGGAAGCCTGGCATATCGTTTGTGCATGGCTGACCCAGGCGGACGGCGGGCCGCACTGTTCTGGGCGCGCCTCGATATGCGGAGGCGATGGCGCTCTCTATTGCTCCTCGGGCTTCTGATCGGGGTCACGGCTGGTTTCGCCATGTCCGCTCTGGTGGGCGCCCGGCAAACCGATTCGGCGGTCGCTCGGCTCCGAGCGCAGACGCACGCTTCGGACGCGGTCGTCTTCCCGAGCCAGGTTGGGTTGTTCCGGTCTGACTGGACCACCCTGGCCCGGCGCCCGGAGGTCGCCCACGTCGGGGTCTGGGACCTCCTCTTCGGCTCGGTCGACAACCAACCCGGCGCACTGCTCTTCGGTTCGGACGGAGGCACGTACCTCGGCCGGGTCGACAAACCGGTGGTCGTGAGCGGGCGGGCCCTCAACCCGGCCGCCGCGGATGAGGTCGTGGTGGACGAGAACTTCACCAAGGAGGCGCCGCTCGGCAGCAGCTTCACGTTTCAGCCCTACGGCCCGACGCAGACCGACACGACCGGGCAGCCGACCGGGCCGAAGGTCACGATGCATGTGGTCGGTGTGGTGCGCGAGCTCCAAGAGTTTCTCTTCGTGGCGAACGGTCAGGTCCTCGTGTCCCCGGGCTTCCTCGCCAAGTACGGGAACCAGGTGCTGCGGCTGCAGAATGCCGACGTGACGCTGCGTCACGGTGCCGCCGACATCGGCGCGTTGCGACGAGATGCCGGCGCTCTCTTGGGCGGGGCGCCCGTCCTCGATCTCCATGCCGTCAGCCGGCGCATCGACACCACCCTGGACGTGGAGCGCACCGCCCTCCTGCTCCTCGCGGCTGCGGTGGCACTGGCGGGTGGAATTCTCGTATCCCAGGCGCTCGGGCGGTCGGCGTCGACCATCGGAGACGACGCGCGCACGCTGCGCTCGTTCGGCCTGACCCGCGGCGACTTGGGGCTCGCCACGGGGCTGTCACATGTCATCGTGGCCGTGACGGCGGGACTGTCGGCGTTCGCGGCGGCCGTCGGTCTGTCGTCGCGCTTCCCGGTCGGTCTCGGCCGGCGCATCGACCCGAGCGTCGGGACCCACCTCGACTGGACCGTGCTCGGGCCCGGCGTCGCCGTCACCATCGTGGGAGTGCTCGCGGCGACGTTGCTCCTCGGCCGACGCGCCGAGCCGCACGACGCCGGGTTCGGGGTCTATCGGAGCTCCACGCTTCTCGCCGCGTTCCGTCGACGCGCCCCGCTCGCCGTGGGGTTGGGTGCGTCGATGGCCTTCCAATCCGGCGCCGGCCGGTCGCGCGTGCCGGTCATGCCGGCGCTGCTGGGCGCAGTCGTCGCCGTGATCGGGGTGACCGCAACGCTCAGCATCGACCACGACATCAGCAACGTCCTCGCCCATCCCGAGCTGGCCGGGGTCACATGGGACGCGGGGGTGACGCCCAACACCGGTGCCCAGACCGGGCGCAACGTGACCCCCGAGCTGGCGAGCAAGATTGTCGCCGGCTCCGGCCACGGAGCCGCCGAGGCCGTGATCGACCGCGACGTCCTCGGCGTGGGGGGCCAGGGGGCGCCCACCTTCGCCATCCGGCCGATGGGGAGCGAGCGTTCGACTCCCATCTCGTTCACGTTGGTCGCCGGGCGCCGGCCTGCCCGCCTCGGCGAGGCGGCGATCGGCCCCGCAACGGCGAACAGTCTCCACGTCCACATCGGCGACACGGTGAGCGTCGGGCGCACGCGGGCACAGGTCCACGTCGTCGGCGAGGCCCTCTTCCCTTCCGACGTCCACGCCGAATTCGACGAGGGCCTGTGGCTCTCCCCCGCGCAGTTCGATGCGATCGTTCCGCCCATCGGGCCCAGTGGCTCCCAGACGGACGGCCGTCTGGTCGCGGTCCGTTTCGGGGCGGGGACGAATGTTCCGACGGCCATCGGTCGCTTGTCGAGCCGGCTCGGCCCGCTCGCCCAAGACGTCTCACCGCCCGCTGCGCCTGACGAACTGCTCAATCTCGGCAACGTGCGCGTCCTCCCCGACGTCCTCGCCGCATTTCTCGGGCTCATCGGGGTCGCCGCGCTCAGCTTCGTGCTCTTCGGCTCCGCCCAGCGGCGGCGGCGGGACTTCGCCATCCTGCGGGCCATGGGGATGCGCCGGCGCAACACCCGCCTGGTCCTCAACGTCCAGGGCACCGCGATCGGTCTGTTCGGCGTCGTTGTCGGCATCCCCGTCGGGCTCGCGGTCGGCCGGACCGGATGGCGCCTCATCGCCGAGCATGTGCCGCTCGCCTACATCGCCCCTCTCGCGGTGCTCGGCATCGTGCTGATCATCCCGGCCACGATTCTGCTGGCGAACCTGCTCGCGATGTGGCCGGGCCAGCTGGTCGCGCGGACCCACCTCCCGGCGCGAGAACTGCGCGTCGAGTAGCTCGTCTTATTTCAGCAAGCGGGACAGGCGGCGGTCCGCCAGGACCTTGCCGCCGGTCTGGCAGGTGGGGCAGTACGCCATTTCGTAGGACTCGAACGAGACGCGCTCGAGCTTGCCGCCGCAGGTCGGGCACGGTTCGCCGAAGCGTCCATGCACCTTGAAGCGGCCGCCCAGGCTCGACTGGGAGAGCCCGCCCTCGCGTGTGCGCTCGAGCTCGAGCGCCTCGGCCAGCACATCGGTGGCCGCCGTGAGGAGTGCCTCGCGCTGTTCGGGTGCGAGCGAGCGCAGGGAGGCGAACGGCGAGAGCTTGGCCCGCTGCAAGATGTCGTCGCCCCAGCCGCGCCCGATCCCCGAGACGACGTGCTGGTCCCGCAGGTCGGTGGTCAGGTGGCGCCGCGAATCGCTGGTGCGAATGAAGTGCGCGAACTCCTCGCTGCCGGGCTCGGGGCCGAGGTCGCTCAGCGGGCCCTCGTCACCCGGGCCGAGCACCCACCACGACGCCTTGCGCTGCGTGCCGTACTCGCGGATCAGGATGCCGATACCCGGTCCGTCGAGCCCGGCGTCGCCCGCGCCGAAGACGAGGCGCGCCACGGCGCCGCGGGGCTTCGTCTTCTTGGGCGGCTCCTCGATATCGAGGCGCCCGGCCTGGGAGAGGTGGAGCACGATCCGGTTGCCGTCGTCGAAGTCCCAGACCAGGTACTTGGCTCGGCGGCCGACGTGTTCGAGGCGGTGGCCCCGCAGTTGGTCGGGCGTGGGTGCGTAGGTCTTGAGGCACGAAAAGCCCAACAGGTCGGCCCGCCGCAGGGTGGCACCGGTGAGCAGTGCGTCGAGGCGCTCGGCCAGCGCCTGCATCTCGGGCAATTCGGGCACGCGTCACAATGTAGCGATGACCTACACGCACGGGCACCACGAATCCGTCCTGCGCAGCCACACCTGGCGCACGGCCGAGAACTCGGCGGGGTATCTGCTGCCCCACCTGCGGGCCGGTCAGTCCCTGCTCGACGTGGGCTGCGGACCGGGGACGATCACCGCCGACCTGGCCCTCCTGGTCGCGCCGGGCGAGGTCGTGGGCATCGACGCGTCGGCCGAGGTCGTGGCGCAGGCGGCGGCGGCGGCGGGGACCGCAGGGCTCGGCCTGGGCAACCTGCGCTTCGAGGTCGGCGACCTCTTCGCGCTCGACTACGCGGACGGGTCGTTCGACGTGATCCACCTGCACCAGGTACTCCAGCATCTGGCCGACCCGGTGGCGGCGCTCGTGGCGCTGCGGCGCGTGCTCGGTGGCGACGGGGTGCTGGCGGCGCGGGACTCGGACTACCGCGCGTTCAGCTGGGCGCCGTCGGACCCGCTCCTCGACCGCTGGCTCGAGCTGTATCTGGCGGTGACGGCGCGCAACGGCCACGACGCCCGAATCGGGCCCAAGCTGATGGGGGTGGCGTTGTCGGCGGGCTTCAGCGACGTGGAGGTGTCGAGCTCGACGTGGACCTACGCCGACCCCGAGGCGCGGGCGTGGTGGGGCGGGCTGTGGGCCGACCGGGTGCGCTTTTCGCGCTTCGGCGAGCAGGCAGCGTCATACGGGCTCGCCTCGGTTGACGAACTGGCGTCGATCGCGGCGGCCTTCTTGCGCTGGGCGGAGGCGCCCGACGCGGTGTTCGTCATCCCCTGCGTGGAGATCCTCGCCCGGGGCTGAGGCGCTTCTGTGCTCGGCTCGGCTCGGCTCGGCTCGGGTTGTTGCGGGGCCGATCAAATGGCCTGTCCCCATGGGTGTGTCTTGCGACCCCTCGGCGTGTCCCGCGAGGTGCATTGGCGCTCCCGTTCACGCTTCTCGAGAAGTTTCAACGAATTCGTTCAGCTCGTGAACGTTTTCGTTCAGGAACCTGACGTTTCTCCAACAAGAGCGTCAATACACCCAGCGCCGGACGACTTGCACCCAGCTCCGTCGGTTTCTCGGCCTAATCGAGCCAGAGCTTGTCGGTGTAGGTATCGGTCCCGACGATGGTCGGGATGAAGGGCAGGGCCGCAAGGAGGGTGCCCTTGCCCGCTTCTTCGAGACGGCGCCGGTGCTCGACGATCACGGGCTCCCAGGCCGCATCGGGCGGCGTGTTCAAGAACCACAGCAACACGGTGCGGTTGTCCTTGGCCGACTCGCGGGGCACGTCGCCGGGTGCGTCCACCTCGAGGGCGATGGGGGTGAAAGCCGCCACCAAGTCGGCGTCGGAGCCCGGCAGCAGCGCAGGCAGGTGTTCGGTACGCAACCACGACCACAGCTCTTCGTTGGTGATGTCGTCGGCGCGATCGATGAAGGTGGTGACAAAGCCGCGATAGGGGTGGTCGAGGGCCAGCTCGACCGGGACGCCGTCGGGGTCGCGGCGCTGCTCCCAGGCGAAATTGTAGAGAAGGGTGTGCACGTGGTCGCGCTCTTGGAACATCCGGCCGGCCGCGTGCAGCGCGTTGACCTGTCGCAGGGCCCAACGGTTCCAGACGTCGAAATACCCGTCGAGTACCCAGTAGACCGAGACGTACGAGCCGCGCGCCGGTTCGCCGGTGATGACGGAGGGATCGGGGTCCCGCATCGTTTTGAGATCGGCGGTGGCCACGTAGCGCTTACCGGCGAAGTTGTACGGCCCGACCATGCAGCCGGAATAGAAGTGGTCTCGCTCGTACCAGCGGTTGTAAGCCACCTCGTGCCCGCGGTGGGGCTCCACCAGCGTCAGCAGCATCGAGCCGAGCTTCACCGGCTCCGCCTCGGCCCCGACCTCGATGGGGCGCTTCTTCTTGGGTACGGCATCCTCGGGCATGAAGGGTGAAGCTAACAGCTGGGTGCGAGGGTCAGACAGTCCCGCTTGCAACGATGGCGCCGGTGGGCGCGACAGTTCCGCCGTTCGGCTCTGCGGTCAGCGCCAGCTTTGAGGTCCGGGTGGCGCCGGCAATGGTGAAAGTCGAGCCTCGTGGCGCGGCACCGAGCAGGCCAAGGGAGATTGGCGTGCCCCCGACCATCCCCCACAGCTGATACGTCTGGCCCGCTCCGAGTCTGGGCAGAGTCGATGAAACGAGATAGCCCCGGCCGCCGGGCACAATGACGAACTTCGCCAGAGCAACGTGCGCGCTGTTCTCGAGGGTCACCACCCGGTGGCCGGGTGTGTGCAGGGCGACCGACGCCGGCGTGCGATGCGCGGCAGCCTGGAGTTGCGTGGCGGACCTTTGCAGGGTGGTGTCGTTGCCCTGCGAGTGCACCAGGTCGATCCCGAGGACCACCGCCACGGTGCTCGCAGCCGCGGCAAGGGCGCCGAACAACAGCACAGCGCTGCGGGCACGGCGCGTCCGGCCCGAGAGCGGGGCGCGGAAGGGTGCCGGTCCCGTCGACGTGAGCCGCGGCATCGGGGGCGGTTCCTCGTCCTCCAGCCGTGCGTGGTCCAACAGGTCCGAGATGCTCGACCAGAGGCCCGCTGGCAGTGGCTCGGCCGAGTTGCCCAGGGCTCCTGCGACCTCGCGCAGGCCGTCGAGTTCGGCCCGGCAGCGCGGGCAGGTGACCAGGTGCTCTTCGAGGCTGACGAGCTCATCGCCGTCCACGGCGTCGAGTGCGTAGGCCCCGAGGAGCTCGCTGGCGTCGTCGTGGGAGATCACGCGTCCACCCCATGCACGCCGGCGTCGGCCAGCGCGGCGCGCATCCGCTGCATACCAATCCGGATGCGGCTCTTGACCGTGCCTTCGGGCTGTTCGAGCAAACGCGCCACCTCGCGATAGGTGCGGCCGTCGAAGTACGCCATCTCGATGGCCTGGCGCTCGTCGCCCGAGAGCTCGTTCATGGCCTGTGCCACCTGGTCGGCCAGTGCCATGTCCCAGACCTCATGCTGCATGTCGTAGTCCGCCCGCGCCGTGCTGACCGCCTCGCGCGCCTCGCGCTGGCGCCGTGAGCTCGACGAGCGGACAGCGTCAACCGCCCGGCCGTGGGCTTGGGCGAGCAAAAACGACCGGAGGGACCCTCGGTCAGGGTCGAAGCGGTCGGGCTGGCGCCACAGACGGAGAAAGACCTCCTGGGTCACGTCCTCGGCCTCGGTGGCGTCGTTCAAGACCCTCCTGGCCAGGCCGTATACCGCCCGGCCGTGACGTCGGTAGACCTCGGCCAGGGCAACCTCGCTGTAGCGAGCGATGGAGGTCACCAGCCGAGCGTCGCTGACTTCGTCGATGTGGCGCATCTAGGACCTGTTCGGATCCGCTCCCCTTCTTGGATGACTTGTGCTCGGATCATCTGGGCGTAGCCGCTGATCGGGATCGTAGGCGGAATGCGTGCGACCATCGATTCCTCTATGGCCCGGGCTGGTCGACTCGTCTCGAGGGAAGACGTTCACGGCGCCGGTGAAGCCCGGTTCGTAACACTCCATCTGCAACATCCACCAGTACAAGACGGGGACGATCCGCCACTGACCGAGACGGCGCCTTCGTCGACCGGCCGTCGATAGCGTGTCGAGGATGGGCGCCATGGTGGGGTCATCCCGAGTCGCCACGACTCGCCCACGGCTGTCGAGCGCAGCAGCCGCTGTCGGATCCCTGGCGGCGTGGTCGGCAATCTTTGCTGGGGTGCCGGCTGTGCTGAGTCGGCGGGGCCGACGCCTCGGCTGGCACGGCGGACGACCCGGCATGCTGAACCGGGCCGCAGTCGCCCCGCTTGTCCTCGGCTCGGCCGGCCTCCTGTGGTGTGCACGCTCGCACTACCCGCCGGGCGAGACCGTGGAAGTCAGCCTCATGCCGGAACGACTCATTGCGTCGGGTCCGTACAAGTACAGCCGGAACCCGATGTACGTCAGCGAGGGAACGGTCTGGCTGGGTTGGACGTTGTACTACGGCAATCCGGCCGTATTTGCTGCAGGCTTCGCCTTGGCCGGTGCCATGCGGTACGCGGTCAGCCGGGAGGAGCGGACGCTCGCGCATCAATTCGGGACATCGTGGTCGCGCTACGCCGAACGAGTGCCGCGTTGGGTGTGAGGGCGCTGCGGGTGGCCGGGTGGACCGCTACTCGGCGATCCGTGCCGCCAGGGCTGGGACCCAGTGCCCCGCGTAGCGAGTCTGTAATTCTGGATGTCGCCAGTCTTCACTGGTGACGACGCCGCGACATTCGCTCGTCCCGCAGCTGCAGTCCATGGAGAAGCCGGGTGCGCCCGAGTGGGTGGCGTAGTCGATCGTCAGCTCCTCCCCTGCCTTCAGCGGCCGGCGCGTCGCGATCTCGTACGGCCCCACGTGCCAAAGGCTGGGATCACAGCTGTGGTTGCCATAGTGCACGCTCGTCACCGGCGCCAAAACAAGGTGGGTGTCGATGAATACGGTGATGGTATCGACGTAGCGCTCCGAGTCGCGAAGGAGTTGCTCCAGCTCCGACGTGGTCACCACCCGCCCGCCAAGCCGGATGACGACGGTGCCGGTGTCCAGCGCCGCATGCGCGAAGAGGCCCTGGCCTGCGATCGGAGAGGCATCGACGATCACATCCTTGTGAACCCACGGAGCGGGCGGCGGCGTTGGCTCGGCCACGGCACCAGTGTCGCGCCGTCCACCAGCTGGATCAGCTGAGCAGCGCCACGAGCACGTCGCGGGCCCGCTCGAGCTGGGCGCGCGTGACCCGCTCGTCCGGGTGGTGGGCCAGCAGCGGGTCGCCGGGACCGAAGTTGGCCGCCGGCACGCCGTGGGCCCAGAAGGACGCGACGTCAGTCCACCCGACCTTCGCCTTGGGTGCGGCGCCGCTCTTGTCGACCAGGGACTTGAGCAGCGGGTGTCCGAGCGAGGGCGGCGCGCCGTCGCCCGCGTCGAGCAGCTCCCACGTGTCACCCTCGCCAAGCTCGAGTAGCGGATCGAGGAGCTCGTGCAGGAAGGCCTCGGCCTCCGCCGCGCCCCGGTCCGGCGCGTAGCGGTGGTTGAGGATGAGCCGCGCCTCGTCCGGCACGACGTTGCCGGCCACTCCGCCCTCGACGGCTACGGCCTGGAGCTGCTCCACATAATTGCAACCATCGAGCACCACCTGACGCGGCGGCCAGTCCGCCACGCGCTCGAGCAACGGAGCGAGGCGGTGCACGGCGTTGCGACCGGTGAAGGGTCGGGCCGTGTGGGCGCGCACGCCGCGAAGAGTGAGCCGCACCCGCATCGTCCCCTGGCACCCCGCCTCCACCAGCGCGCTCGTTGGCTCGCCAAGGATGGCGGCGTCGCCAGCCATGAGATCGGGTCGCTCCAGCCAGAGCTCCAACAGCCCGCTTTCGTCGCGGCCGATCTCCTCGCGGGCGTAGAAGCACCACGTCACGTCGACGGCCGGCGTCTGCGTCGTCGCGGCAATGTCAAGCATGACGGCGAGCCCACCCTTCATGTCGGACGCACCCACGCCCCACACGGTGTCGCCGTCGATCTTCGGACGCGCGTTGGTGCCGGGCGGCACGGTATCGAGGTGGCCGGCCAAGACCAGGCGGTGGTCCCGCCCCAGCACGGTCCGGGCGACGACGTTGTCGCCCACCCGCTCGACCGCCAACCAGGGACACGCCGCGAGCGCCTGGTGGACCGCTTCGGCGATGTCTCCCTCTTCGCGGCTGACCGACGGCATCGCCATCAGGTCGACCGTGGCCGCCAGCAGGTCCGTCACGGCGCGCTCAGGTGCTGGCGCCGTGGTCACGCAGCACCTGGTTGAGCTGCGCCTTGTCATGGCGCTCCCCTTCGGTGAGGCGCTTGATCACGAGCACGCAGGGCACGAAGAACTCTCCCCCCGGGTACTCACGCCGGCGGCTGGCCCGGATGGCGACGCACCACGGCGGCACGATCCCGCGCGAGAGCTCCTCCCCCGTCTCGGCATCGATGACGGGGATCGACGGATCTAAGAAGCTGCCGGCACCGAGCACCGCGCCCTTCCCGATGCGCGCGCCGCCCGTCACCATGCAGCGGCTGCCCACGAAGGCGTCGTCCTCGACGACGACTGGGACCGCGTTGGGTGGCTCGAGCACGCCGCCGATGCCGACGCCCCCGGACAGGTGCACCCGCTCGCCGATCTGGCCACACGACGCCACGGTGGCCCAGGTGTCGACCATGGTGCCGGCGCCGACCCAGGCGCCAATGTTCACGTAGGACGGCATCAGCACGACGCCCCGGCCGAGGAACGAGCCCCAGCGCGCCGACGAGCCCGGGAGGGCACGCACGCCGGCCTCGGCGAACCCGTGCTTGAGCGGCAGTTTGTCGGCGTACTCGAAGGGCCCGTACTCGATCGTCTCCATGCCGCGCACAGAGAAGAACAACAAGATTGCCTTCTTCAGCCATTCGTGCACGACGACCTGGTCGGTGGCCGGGTCGACTTCGGCGACGCGCGCCTCGCCCTTGTCCAGAAGATCGATCGCCTCCTCGACGAGCTTTGCGGCGTCGGTGTCCGCCGGCGACAGCTCGTCACGCCGCTCCCACAGCTCTTCGATGTTCGCCTGAAGATCAGCCATGCGTCACCCTAGCGAGGCGCTCGCCCACCAGCGCCAGCCGGTCCATCGGCTGCACGACGGCAACGCGTACATGGTCGGCGCCGGCTTTTCCGTAGAGATCACCCGGGCTCACGAGCAGCCCCCCGTCGTTCGCCAGCGACTCAGCCATCGACCAGGCATCGGGCCAACGCGCCGGCGGGACCGGCACCCAGAGGTAGAAGCCGCCCTGGGGCATCGCGACCGGCGCCCCGTAGGCCCCGAGCGCGCCGGCGAGATACTCGAGGCGCTCGCGGTAGCGGGCGCGTTGCGCGTCGACATGGGCGTCGTCGGCCAGGGCGGCCACGCCGGCGGCCTGCGCCGGCCCCGGGACCATGAGCCCGGCGTGCTGGCGCACCGCGCGTAGGAACTCCACCAGTTCGGCGTCCCCGGCGTAGAAGCCGACCCGGACGCCGGCCAGGTTCGACCGCTTCGATAGCGAGTGGACCGCGACCACGCCGTCGAATCCGTGCTCGAGGACCGAGCGCGGGGAGCCGTCCCACGTGAACTCCGCGTAGCACTCGTCGGAGAAGAGCGGCACTTTGTGCTCCCGGCCCCACGTCGCTTCTGCGCCCAGATCGCCCAGGCCGCCCGTCGGGTTGGACGGCGAGTTCGACCACAGCACCAGCGCGCGCCGGGCGTCGTCAGGGTCGATCGCGCCGAGGTCCAGCCCGCCCAGCCGACCCGGAGGTGGCGGCACCGCGACAGCGCGACAGCCGGCCAGCTCGGCGCCCATGGCGTAGGTCGGGTACGACACCGCTGGGTACAGCACCGTGTCACGGTCCGGCGCCCGCAGCCGCAGGACGTGGGGCACCGAGGCCACGAGTTCCTTCGTGCCGACACAGGCGGCCACCGACGTGGGCGCGAGCTCGTGGAGGCCGAAGCGGCGGGTCAGCCATCCGGCCGCCGCCTCGCGCAGCTGCGGGCTACCGGCCGAGGCCGGGTAGCCACGCTCGGCTCCCGAGGACGCCAGGGCCTCGATCACTCCCGGCAGCGGCGGGTCAGAGGGCGTCCCGATGGAGCAGTCGACCATCCCGCCGTCGTGTGCCTCGGCCAGCTTGGCCACCCCGGCCAGGCGGTCGTAGGGGTAGGGCGGCAGACGGAAGGTCATGGCGCCACGAACTCAGCGAAGCGCGCGCGGCCGACCTTGTCGAGAACCACCTGCAGCGTGGCGGACTCCTCGCCATCGCTTTGCCCGACCACCTCGCCCTCGCGGTGGATCGCGGCCAGCACATCGCCCCGGCTCCAGGGCACGACCAGCTCGACGACGCGGTCGGAACCGCGCAGGCGGTCGCCGACGACGTTGAGCAGGTCGTCGATCCCCTCGCCCGTGCGCGCCGACACGAGGACCGAACCCTCGATGGAATGGGCCAGCGCCTTGGCCTCGTCGGGCGCCAGGTCCGCCTTGTTCAGGACGACCAACTCGGGCACCCCGGCCGCGCCGATCTCGGCGAGCACCTCGTGGACCGCAGCCATCTGGGCCTCCGTGTTGGTCGCCGACGCGTCAACGACGTGGACGACAAGGTCCGACAAGTGCACCGAGTCCAGCGTGGAGCGGAACGCCTCGACCAGCTCGTGTGGCAGCTTGCGGACGAAGCCCACGGTGTCGGTCACGAGCACTGTCTCGCCACCGGGCAGCGACAGCTGCCGGGTCCGGGGGTCGAGCGTCACGAACAGGCGGTCGGCCGCGGGCACGCCCGCGTCGGTCAGACGGTTGAGCAAGGTCGATTTCCCGGCGTTGGTGTAGCCGACGAGGGCCAGCTCGCGGTGGCGGCCCCGGGCGCGGCTGCGGCGCTGCAAGGTGCGCGTGCGATCCACCTCTCGCAGGTCGGCCTCGAGGCGGTGCATCCGCCGGACCAGCCGTCGCCGGTCGACCTCGAGCTGGGTCTCCCCCGGACCCCTCGTCCCGATCCCGCCCGCCTGCTGGCTGAGCGAAGTACCCCGGCCGCGCAGGCGCGGCAGCCGGTAGCGCAACAGTGCCAGTTCCACCTGCGCCTTCCCCTCGGGGCTGCGCGCGTTCTGGGCGAAGATGTCGAGGATCACCGCCGTGCGGTCGATGGCCGTGCGTCCGAAGACCTTCTCCAGGTTGCGGTGCTGGGCGGGCGTGAGCTCGTCGTCGAAGACCACCGTGTCCACGTCGAGGCTCGTGCTCAACGCGGCGATCTCCTGCGCCTTGCCGCTGCCGACGAACGTCGCCGCGTCGGGTGCATCACGCCGCTGGACGACGCGTTCGACCACGTCGGCCCCCGCGCTGTCGACGAGCAACGCCAGCTCGTCCAGTTCCTCGTCGACCTGCTCGGCCGTGCGCCCCGGGAAGACGACGCCGACGAGGATGATGCGCTCGCGAAAGGCGCGCTCGATGAGCGTCCCGGGCAGCACGTTGCTCAAGAGAGCATCCCTGGATGGATCTCGACGTCCGCGACCTTGCGCACAGGCCCGGCCAGGTAGGTGGTGGCGTCGTCGTCGGCCCCGAGCGTCACCTCGAGCATGCCCCCGGGGTTCCGCACCCGCACCGGCCCGCCGTTCGTCGCGCCCCAGCTGCGCGCCGCCGCCCCGGCGGCAACGCTGCCGGTGCCGCAAGCCAGGGTCTCGCCAGCGCCCCGCTCCCAAACCCGGAAGTCGAGGAAGTCACCCTCGTCGTCGGTGAGGACGGTGATCCATTCGACGTTGATGCCGCCGCTGAAGGCGGCCTGGAGCTTCGGGCCGAGCTCGGTCACGTCCACGCTCGCGGTATCGGGTCCGAGCAGCACCAGGTGTGGGTTGCCGACGTCCACCGTGCGGACCCGCCGGTTGTCGAACTCCTGGGGCTGGTCCGGGCCCAGGCGCGCCGGGCCCATGTCGACGCGCGCGGAGGCCCAGCCGTCCGTGGTCCCGACGGCGTAGTCGACGGTGCGGGCGCCGGCCGCGGTGGCCACCGTGAAACGCGGCGGCGTCACCCAACCCGCCTCGACGGCCGCCTGGGCCAGGCACCGGATGCCGTTGCCGCTCATCTCGGCCTCGCCGCCGTCCGCGTTGCGCAGCTGCATGGACAGGTCACAGCCGTCGCGCCCCGGCCCGACCCGGATGATGCCGTCCGCCCCGATGCCGCGACGGCGGTCGGCCAGCAGGCGGACCTGGGCCACCGAGAAGCGGATGGAGTCGTCGGGGTCGAGCACGACCAGAAAGTCGTTGCCGGCGCCTTCGTGCTTGGAGGCGTGCATCCATCCATTCTCGCAGGTGACGCCGTTCAGTCGTGCACGGCGAGGGCCTCCTCGAGCAGCTCGACCGCCTCGGCCGGGCCCGCCGCCCAGGTGATGCGCGGGTCGCGGCGGAACCATGAGGCCTGGCGGCGGGCGAACTGGCGGGTCCGCCGGACCGCCTCATCGAGGCACTCGTCGAGCGGGACGTCGTTCTCGACGTGGGTCAGGATCTCGCGATAGCCGAGGGCTTGGCGGGCCGTGCGCGAGATCCCCTTGGGCCGGCCGGCGAGCGCACCGACCTCCTCCACCAGGCCCGCCTCCACCATGGCAGCGAACCGCTCGCCGATGCGCCGGTCCGCCTCCTCGGGCGCCAGCGCGAGGCCGACCTGGGTGACGCCGGTCGGGGAATAGGCCTCGAGCCCGGGCCCGAACTCGGAGAATGGGCGTCCGGCCCCGAGCGTCACCTCCAGGGCGCGCACCACGCGACGCCGGTTGGTCGGCTCCATGCGCGCCGCCCCGACCGGGTCGAGCCCGGCCAGCCGCGCGTGCAGATCGGCCGGCGCGACGCGCCCGGCATCGAGCTCCGCGTCGAGCGAGGCCGCCACCTCGGGGTAGCGCCCCGGAATGGCGAGGTCGTCCACCACCGCACGCAGATAGAGGCCGGTGCCCCCGACGAGCAGGGCGTGCCGGCCTCGGCCTGCGATGTCATCGAGGGCCTGGCGTGCCGCCTGCTGGAACTGGGTCAGGGTGAACTCCTGGTCGGGGTCGACCAGGTCCAAGAGGTGGTGGGGCACGGCGCGACGAGCCGCCACGTCAGGCTTTGAGGTGCCGATGTCCATGCCCCGGTACACACACATGGAATCGACCGACACGATCTCGCAGTCACCCCGGTGCCGGGCCAGATCGAGGGCCACCGCCGACTTTCCCGCCGCGGTGACGCCGACCAACGCGACCGAAGTCAACCGCTCGTCACGGGGATCTGCACGCGGTGACGTGGCCGGGCCGTCACCTCCTTGAGGCGGCCCGAGAGGTGATGGGGATGGCCCGCCGTGACCGTGACCCGGGCCAGCGCGCCGGGGCCGGCGGTCGCCGCGTGGCCCGGGGGGAAATGGATGAGCTTGCCCTGACGGGTCCGCCCCGTCAGCGTGGCCTCGTTGCGGCGGCTGACGCCCTCCACCAACACCTCCTCGACACGACCGACCCGCGCCTCATGGCGGCCCAGCGCGGCGCGGTCCACCACGGTCTTGAGCCGGGCAAACCGTTCCGCCACGACGTCAGCGGGGACGAATTCCTCCGCCATATCCGCCGCCCGCGTCCCGGGCCGCGGGGAGAACACGAAGGTGTACGCGCTGTCGTACCCGGCCTCCGCGCAAACGGCCAGGGTGTCCTCGAAGTCCTCGTCGGTCTCGCCGGGAAAGCCCACGATGATGTCGGTGGTCACGGCCAGGTCGTCGATCGCGGCGCGGGCGGCGGCCAGTCGTTGCAGGTAGCGCTCCGCTGTGTAGCCGCGGCGCATCGCGCGCAGGACGGCGTCACTGCCCGATTGGAGCGGCAGGTGCAACTGCTCACATACCTCGGGGGTCTCGGCCATCGCTACGATCGTCTCGGGACGCAGGTCCTTGGGGTGCGGGCTGGTGAACCGGATGCGCCCGATGCCCTCTACCGCGCCAACCGCGCGCAGGAGCTCGGCGAAGAGGGGCCGCCGCTTGGTGATGTCTCGGCCGTAGGAGTTGACGTTCTGGCCGAGCAACGTGACCTCGCTCACGCCGCGACGGGCGAGCAGCTGCACCTCGCCGACGATGTCGTCCAGCGGCCGGCTGACCTCGGGGCCGCGCACCGACGGCACGATACAGAAGGCGCACGAGTTGTCGCACCCCGTCTGGATGTTCACCCACGCCGCATACGGCAACTCCCTCACCGCGCCGGGTCCGAGGAGCGGCTCGGTGCCGGACTCGGGCTGGGGCGCGTCGAGGATCTCCATCAACGGCCCCTCGTCGTGCGCCCGCCGCAGCAGCACGGGCGCCCGCGCCAGGTTGTGCGTGCCGAACACCACGTCGACCCAGCCCACCTTCTCCTGGATGCGCTCACGGTCCTTCTGGGCCAGGCAGCCGCCGACGGCGATCTGCAGGCCGGGCTTGGCGTCCACCAGCTCCTTGAGCCGGCCGAGCGTCCCGTAGAGGCGCTGATCGGCGTTCTCGCGGATGCAGCACGTGTTGAGGACCACCACGTCGGCGTCCTCCATGACCTCCGCCGGCTCCATGCCGTCGGCCACGAGGAGGCCGGCCAGGCGTTCCGAATCGTGCTCGTTCATCTGGCACCCGAACGTGCGGATGAAGTATCGCCGCGGCATGCAGCCGAGTCTACGGAGGTCCAGCGCCTACGATCGGCGACCGTGGTCCGCCGCGTGCCGAGACGACTCCGCCGGGCCGGGTGGGTACTGGCGTCGCTGCCGCTGCTGTTGGCGGCCTGCAGCTCGAGCCCGAGCCCGAGTCCTGGCGGGTCAGCGCAGGGGTCTGCGAGCTCCTCGCTCCAGCGCGCCGGCACCACGTTGCTCGACCACGTGGCGGCGTACGAGTCGAAGGTGAAGTCGTGCCAGTCGGCCTCGAGCCCAGTGGTGTGCGTGGAGGCCGCCGATCGCACGCTCGGAGGCCAAGTGCACACGTACGCCAACCTGTTGGCGGTCGGCAAAGGCCTGACCGGGCCGCAGAGCGACGTGCTGGCGACACGGAACGACGCGCAGACGTTGGCCAACAGCCTCGAGATCCTCGGCGACGCCCAGCCGACCCAGTCGAACTACAACCAGGTCCTCAACAGCTTCAATCTGAACGGGGCCATCGCGCAGTTGCGCAGCGCGGTGAACAAACTCAACGGCGCGATCGGGGGCTAAGCCGGCGAATCGAGCGGAACGACCGCCTCGTCGCCGTAGACAAGGCCGCGCCGGTCGACCCGCAACGACAGCACCCGGCCCTCGATCCCGGCGGCGGCGAGCGCGGCGCCCGCGCCGGCGCGGACCGACTCGACCACGTCGGGCGACACGAACCCGATGAGCGTCGGCCCGGCGCCCGACCAGCAGGCCGCCAGCGCGCCGGCTTCGACCAACGCCGCCAGCAACGCCGCGGCCTCCGGGAACAGCGCGCTGCGGGCCGGCTGATGGATCCGGTCGTCGGTGGCCGCCGGCCGCAACCCGGCCACGTCGGCCAGGCCGGCGACCAGCAGGCCCATGCGGCCGAGGTTGAACACGGCGTCGTCACGGGTGAGCCGGTCCGGCAACACCCCGCGCGCCTCGGGCGTGGCCAGGTTCCGGTCGGGGACGATGGCGACGAGCTCGAGCGCCTCGTCGAGCGCAAGGGCCGCGTGGACGGACACGCCTTCGACCGAGGTGGCCGCCACGAGGCCGCCGAAGACGCTGGCGGCGGCATTCTCGGGGTGCCCGTCGTACGCAGCCGCCACGGCGTAGGGGTCGTCCGCCCCGGCGGCGGCGGCGGCGGCCGCCGCGAGCGCGGCCGATGAGCCGAGGCCGCGGGCGACCGGGATTTGCGAGCGGATCGTCACCGCAAAGTGGTCGTGCCCGAGCACCTCGGCCACCACGCGCGCCGCCAGGTGGGACGCGTCGTCGAAGAGTCCCGCCCCCTCGCCTTCCGTGTGGACGCGCAGCAAGTCGGCCGGCTCGACCTCCACGCTGACGTAGCGATCGACGGCCAGGGCCAGGGTGTCGAACCCGGGACCCAGGTTGGCCGAGGAGGCGGGAGCCCGGGCGCGCACTGGGAGTCAGGCTACGCGGTCACGATGGTGAGAACAGTCGCTGGAGCAGGGAACGCTGCGGGACGTCGCGGCTGAGACGCACCGGGACGGCCACGCGTTGGGTGCCGACCGCCACCACGACGGTGCCTACACGCGCCCCGCGCCGGGCCTGCGCGCTCAGGTGCTGCACGGGGTGGAAGACCCTGGTGGCGCGGGCGCCCGGCCAGGTGAGCATCGACACCGACCCCGTCGTGCGGGCGTCGATCGTCGTGCCGGCCGAGGCGACGTTCGCCGCGACGACGCCGCTCCGCAGCATCGTCGTCGTCCCGATGAGCGGCTGCACCGCGTCCACCAGCGCCAGCCCGTGCAGCCCGGCCTGGGCGAGGGCCGCGACCCCCGTCTGTCCGGTCACGGCCGCCAGCAGGAGCGTGGGGTGGCCATGGACGGTCCGGATCACGCCCAGGACGTCGCAGCCGCCGGCGGCGGAGGTGAACCCGGACTTCACCCCGATCGTCCCTTGCAGCCCCAGCAGCGGCGTGTACGTGGAGATCGTCCCCGCCACCGGCAGCGTCACCGACGTGTTGCGCACGATGGCGGCCACGACGGGATTGGCCATGTCGGGTCCCGCCACCTTCAAGATGTCTGTCGCGGTCGACACGGACTTCGGATCCACCCCGCTGGCGTCGGCGAAGTTGGACTGGTGCATACCGAGCCCGGCGGCCGCGTCGTTCATCTTGGTCACGAAGGCGGGAATGCTTCCGGCGTCCCACATCGCCAACAGGTCGGCATAGTTGTCGGCGGAGTGCACCAGCAGCCCGCCCAGCACCTGCTGCTCCGTCAGCTGCTCGCCGACGCTCACCTGCGCGTTCGAGTCGTCCGAGACGGTGTCGTGGTTGTAGTCGTCGACGTCCGCCTGCGTCACGCTGATGTTCGGCCCGGGCTCGTTCGCCGCCAGCGGATGGTCGCGCAGGATGACGTAGGTCGTCATGAGCTTGGTCAGGCTGGCGACCGGCACCGGCTGTTCGGGGCCGGAGGCCTCCTCGACGCCGATGGAGGGGACGGCGACGGCGCCCTGGCCCGTGGCCGGCCACGGGAGCGGCACCGTCCGGGCGGGGACCTTTACCGCCGCGGGCAGCGCCGAGCTCACCTGCGGGGCCGGGGCGGCCGCACTGAGGCGGACCCCGACGAACGCCCCGGCCGCGAGCACCACGACGGCCAGCACCACGAGCGGGACGAGGACGCGCCGGCGTCGCCGGCGGCGGCGATGGCTGGACGAAGCCCCCCGGCGGCGGGCACGCCGGCGGGGCTCGGGTTGGTCCCCGGACGGTTCGCGCAACGAGTCCAGGTGGAACGGCGCCACCATGAGGGGCGCCGGTTTGTCCGAGGTCACCGCCGGCTCAGCGCATCGAGCTCTTCTGGCGTCATGAGCACGGCGCGGGCCTTGGACCCTTCGCTCGGGCCGACGACACCGGCCTGTTCCAACAGATCCATCAGCCGGCCGGCGCGTGCAAAGCCCACACGGAGCTTGCGTTGCAGCATGGAGGTCGAGCCCAATTGTGAGCGCACCACGAGATCGCGCGCCTGGATCAGCAGCGCGTCGTCCACGTCGTCCAGCGTGTCGGAGCCACCGGAGCCGTCGTCGACGGCGTCGATCCCGACGATGGCCTCGGCCTGCCCGCCCTGGGCCTTCCAGTGACCCACGATCTCGCGGACCTCTTCCTCGGAGACCCACGGGGCCTGTAACCGGCGCGGGATATTGGTCGAAGCGGTGAGGAGCAGCATGTCCCCCTTGCCCACCAGCCGCTCGGCCCCCGGCTGGTCGAGTATGACGCGGCTGTCGGCCAGCGACGATACGGAAAAGGCCATGCGGCTGGGGATGTTGGCCTTGATCACGCCGGTGATCACGTCGACCGACGGGCGCTGGGTCGCGATCACGAGGTGGATGCCGACGGCCCGCGCCATCTGCGCGATGCGGACGATGGAGTCCTCGACGTCGCGCGCCGCCACCATCATGAGGTCGTTGAGCTCGTCGACCACGACGAGGATGAAGGGCTCCGGCTGGATCGGCTCCTCATCGGCCATGGCCTCGTCCGCGTCCTCGACCGCCGGGTGGTCCTCGCCGAGTGCCTTCGCCGCCACGTCGCGCACCAGCCGGCGGTCCGAGGCCGGCGACTCGATGCGCCCCTCCGCCACCAACTGGTTGTAGCCCGTGATGTCCCGTACGCCGTGCTGGGCCAGCAGCCCGTAGCGACGCTCCATCTCCTTGACCGCCCACGCCAACGCGTTGGCGGCCTGCTTGGGGTCGACCACCACCGGATTGAGCAGGTGCGGCAGGCCGTCGTACTGACCGAGCTCCACCCGCTTGGGGTCGATCAGGATCAGCTTGACCCGGTCCGGCGTGTCGCGCATCAGGATCGACGTGATGATCGAGTTCATGCACGACGACTTGCCCGAACCGGTCGAGCCCGAGATGAGAATGTGCGGCATCTCGGCCAGGTTCTCCATGACGGCACGCCCGGCGATGTCGCGGCCCATGGCGACCTCGAGCGGGTGCGCTGCCGCCTTCCCCTCCTTGGAGTCGAGGATGTCGCGCAGGGCCACCAGTTGCCGCGTCCGGTTCGGCACCTCGACGCCGATGGCCGACTTGCCCGGGATCGGCGCCAGGATGCGGACGTCGGGCGACGCCATGGCGTACGCAATGTCCTTGGACAGGCTGGTGACGCGCGCCACCTTCACGCCCGGGCCGAGCTCGATCTCGTAGCGCGTCACCGTGGGGCCGACCCTGCTTCCGACCAGGCGGGTGTCGACGCCATGTGCAGCGAGCGCGCGCACCAGCTCCGCGCCCGCGGCGTCGACCTGGCGCTGGTCGAGGCGCAGCTTCTTCGACGCCACGAGCATGGACAGCGGCGGCAGCACCCACTCGCCCGGGGCGCGAGCGGCCACGGGGACCAGCGGGACGGCCTCGGTCTCGACGTCGGGACCCGGCTCGGGGTCGAGCGGGATGTCGATGTCAGAATCGTCGACCTCCGCCTCGAGCTCGAGCGGCGGGTCGTCGGCGACGTCGTCCTCGGGGACGAAGGGAGGAGGAGCCGGCGAGGTGGCCTCGCCCACGGCGTCGGACGCGCCGTGCTCGGGCAGCACCACGAACGGCTTGCCGCGCCACAACGAGGCGACGGCGCGGCCCGTAGCGGCGCCGCCGGTGCGCAGCGCGCGGCCAACGGTGGCGATCGAGATCCCGGTGGCGATGAGGATGGCGACGAGCACCACGGCAACCAGGAGCACCGCGGCGCCGGCGGTCCCGAGGCCCGCGTGCAGTGGCCGTCCGACGAGCGCCCCGAGATACCCACCGCCCGTCTTCAGCGCGTGAGAATTGGAGAACGACGGTACGTGCTTGGCCAACTCGGCCAGACCGCAGACGCCGAGGAGGCCGAGCACCGTGCCGACGGCCAGGCGCCAGGGGTCGGCGCCGTCGCTCGCGTCGGCCTCCTCGGCGTCGCGCGAGCCGCGGTCGACGAGCAGCGCGATGCCTGCGCCGGCCGCGGCGAGCGGGAGCAGCACGCGGGCCCAACCCGCCAGGAGCGCGAAGGCGGTGTCGGTGCCACGCCCGACGGGGCCGAGCTGGCGACCCCACAGCGCCAGCGCGAGCAGGATGCCGAGCGTGATCAGCGCGACGGCGCAGAGGTCGCGGGACTGCACGCGCCAGAAGGGCGTCCGCGCCGGCGCAGGTGCGGGCCGGCGAGACCGGTTGGCCGGTTTCTTGGCGGCGGCGCGGGAGGGCGCACGCGTGGTGCTCCCTCCGCGTGTCTTTGTCACCACAGTGAGGTCGAGACTACTGCCTGACCTGGTCGTTTTTGTGGACATCCCGCCCGTTGAATTGCGAACATATGTTCGCTATCCTAACCCCATGGCATTGCGCTGGGCGCTCGCCGAAAGCGAAGACGACGGCACGCTCTTCCCCGACGAGCGGGTGGCCGAACGCCACGTCGGCAAGGGCGCCTACGCCGGCATGGAGTTCCTCCACGTCAACGCGCGCACCATCATCAACACGGTGCCGCCGGAGAGCCTCATGCCCTTCCGGCATACGATCAATCCGTATCGAGGTTGCAGCCACGCGTGCGTGTACTGCTTCGCGCGGCCGACGCACGACTATCTCGGCCTGGGGATCGGCGAGGACTTCGAGCGCAAGATCGTCGTCAAGGTGAACGCGGTCGAACGCCTGCGCGCCGAGCTGCGCTCACCCAAGTGGAACGCCGACCACATCGCCATGGGCACCAACACGGACCCGTACCAGCACGCGGAGGGCAAGTACCACCTGACTCGGGGCATCGTCGAGACGCTGTCGGCGGCGCGCAACCCGTTCAGCATCCTGACCAAGTCGACGCTCGTCCTGCGCGACGGCGCGGTGTTGGCCGGGGCGTCGGCCCGGACCGACGTCACGGTGTCCTTCTCGATCGGCACGCTGGATCGCTCCGTTTGGAAGCTGACCGAGCCGGGCACGCCCCCGCCGGACCGGCGGGTCGAGGCCCTGCGCCGCCTGACCGACCTGGGCGTGCGGTGCGGCGTGCTGGTCGCGCCGGTGCTCCCGGGGCTCTCCGACGAGGAGGCGCAGCTGACCGAGGTCGTCGAGGCGTGCGCCGCCGCCGGCGCCGTCTCGATCAACGCCGTGTCGCTGCACCTGCGCGGCACGGTGCGGGGCCACTACTTCGACTGGCTGGCGGCCGCCCGCCCGGACCTCGTCCGCCTCCACCGGGGGCGCTTCCGGCGAGGGGCGTACCAGGAAGACGCGGCGCGTGAGCGGGTGGAAGGGATCGTGCGCGCGGCCGCCCAGGGTTGTGGTGTGACGGGCCGTGATCGCTACCGAGGCCGCAGCCGCGTTTCCGGCGCAACGCCGGTGAAGGGTCCGGCACCGGCACCGGGTGGTGGCGCGAGGGACGGGGCCGAGGCCGAGACGGGCGGTCAGCAGCTGCGCCTGCTGTAGCTGTCCACCCGGCCGCGCTGTTTCCGCAGGTGGCCGTCCCTATGATTTGGACCTCATGCGGGGAGCGGGAAGCAATCTTCGATGGGCCGGTCGCCGTGCCCTGGTCGGCGCGGCGACTCTTCTCGCCGCCGGCGCGCTCACGCTCGTGACGTCGCCGGGCGCGCCGCCCGGCCTGGTCGCCGGGAGCGCCGGCGGAGTGGCGGGCGCGTCCACGGCTCCCCCGCCTACGGCATCGTCCTACGCCATCGTCGACGCCGCAGGCGGCGTCATGACGTTCGGCGGCGCCGGGTACTACGGCGACACGATCGGCGTGCCGCTCGACAAACCGATCGTGGGCAGCGCGGTGGATCCCAACGGGGGCTACTGGCTCGTGGCGTCCGATGGCGGCATCTTCACCTACGGCCAGGCGCAGTTCTTTGGATCGGCGGGCGGTCTGCCGCTGAACAAGCCGGTCGTCGGCATGGCCCGCACGTCCGACGGAAACGGCTACTGGCTCGTGGCATCCGACGGCGGCATCTTCACCTACGGCGACGCCCAGTTCTACGGGTCGACCGGGTCGATCCACCTCAACAAGCCGATCGTCGGGATGGCGGCGACGTCCGATGGAAACGGCTACTGGCTCGTGGCCACCGACGGCGGCATCTTCACCTACGGCGACGCGCAGTTCTGGGGCTCGGCGGGGAGCCTCGCCCTGAACGAGCCCATCGTCGGCATGTCCCCCACGCCCGACGGGGGCGGCTATTGGCTGGTCGGACAGGACGCCGGCGTCTTCACTTACGGGGACGCGCAGTTCTCGGGCAGCGCGCAGTCGCCGCTGCACCCTCCCCTTTACCCCCCTCCCTTGACCGTTCCCATCGCTCCGGTCGTGACGATCATGAACGAAGCGCCCGGTGAGCAGGCGACGCACGCCGGAGCCGGGCCCCCGCGGGTGGCGTTCGCCGGGGACTCGTTGGCTCTCTACGAGGGCGAATACATGCAGCACACGAACCCGCCCTACGCCGTCGACGACGGCGCGGCGGCCGGCTGCGGGTTCACCAACGGCGCCCCGATGATCGTGTGGAGCAACCCGGGGCCGACCTATTTGAACCCCGGCGCCTGCCCCTATTGGCAGGATCAACTGCAGTGGCTGGTGTCGCGCTACCACCCTGACGTGACCGTGGTCCAGACCGGCTACTGGGAGTCCCAGATCCGCCAGTTCAACGGGACGTGGGAGACCCTGGCCGACGCGGACTACTCCGCCTTCATCAAGTCCTGCCTCGAGTCGGCGGTCCAGATCGCCCACTCCGACGGCGGGGCCGTCATTCTCTCGACCTCCCCGTACTTCGCCGATGGGACGCCCAACAACCTCGTCGACGCGTTCAACCAGATCCTCGAGGGCGTGGCCCAGGAGTTCCCGTACGTGTCGATCGACGACCTGCACTCGGTGCTCGACCCGGGCGGGACCTACCAGTCGGTCGTCAACGGGATCGTGGCCCGGGGGCCGGACGGCGTCCACATCACCGAGGCGGCGGTGGACAACCTGATTGCGCCAGCGCTCAACCAGATCATTGCCAACGTGGCGGGCGCGGTCTATTCCGGCGATTCATAGGGGCGCGGGTCTGCGAGCTCGGCAACGCTTCGTCGCGTGACATCGTCGCCGTCATCTGATTTGGTGACCGCCATCGCCCATCGCGGTGATCCGGTCGGCCACCGCGAGAACACGCTGCCGGCGTTCGTCGCGGCGGTGGCCCAGGGGGCCGACATGCTCGAGCTCGACCTACGCCGGACCCGAGACGGAGCGGTCGTCGTGCTGCACGACCAGTCGCTGGTGCGCCTCTGGGAGCGAGACGCGTTGGTAGGCGACCTGGATCTCTCCGAGGTGCGGCAACTCGGCGAGGGTCACGTGCGCATCCCGACGTTGCGCGAAGTACTCGACGCAACCACACTCGATCTCATGGTCGACTTCACCCGCCGCGAGGTGGTGGCGGGCGCGCTCGATCAGGTGATGGCGGCCGACGCACTGGACCGATGCCTTTTCGTGACCGGGAACATTGAGGCCCTGCGGCTGTTGCGCGGCCTCTCGGGGCGGGCGCGCCTCGGACTGACCTGGAACGAAGGGACGGACCCGCCGCTGGACCTTCTCGACGAGCTGGGGGCGGAGTACTGGAACCCGATGTTCACGCTGGTCACGGCTATGGGGGTCGAGGCCGTCCACCGCGCCGGGCATCGGGTGTCGACGTGGACGGTGGACACCGAGCACGACATGGCGCGCGTCGTGGCGGACGGGGTGGACGCCGTGGTGAGCAACCGGGTGGCCGAACTGGTGGCGTTCCTCGACCGCTAGCCCGCTACGGCGCGGTCTTGGGCGCGCTTAGACCATCAGGACGACGGGCACGATCATCGGCCGGCGCCGCGTGCGATCGCCGACGAAACGGCCGAGTGCCTTGCGGGTGTGGCGGCTCAGCACCTCGATATCGTGCGCCCCGTCGCGCAACGCCTGGGTCACCGCTGCGCTCACGACCTCGCTCGCCTCGGTGAGGAGCTCCTCTGCCTCGGGCGCGTACACCCAACCCCGTGTCTCGATCACCGGCGGGCAGCTGAGCTTGCTCTGCTGGCGGTCGACCGTGACGACCACCATCACCACGCCCTCTTCGGACAGCTTCTGGCGGTCCCGCAGCACACCGTGCTCGATGTCACCGACCGTCCCGTCCACGTAGACGTACCCGGCGGGCACCCGGCCATCGCGCTGAATGCCCTTGGCGTCGAGCTGAATCACGTCGCCGTCCTCACAGAGGAGCACCTTGGCCGGGTCGATGCCCATGGACAGCGCCAGCCGCGCGTGGTGGACCATGTGCCGGTACTCGCCGTGGACCGGGACGAAGCATTCGGGGTTGGTCACCGACATGAGCGTGCGGAGCTCCCCTTGGCGTGCGTGGCCGCTGACGTGCACCGCCTCCGCACTCGAGTGCACCACCTCGGCCCCCCGGCGGTGCAAGTCGTCGATGACCTGGCCCACCGACCACTCGTTGCCCGGGATGGGATGGGCGCTGATGACCACCACGTCGTCCTCGCCGATGCGCAACCACTTGTTCTCCCCCGTGGCCATGAGCGACAGGGCCGACATCGGCTCGCCCTGCGAGCCCGTGGAGATCACGCACACCTGGCCGGGCGGCAGGTCGTCGACGTCCTCGATGTCCACCTGCATGCCGTCGGGGATGCTGATGATCCCGAGCCGCTTGCCCAGGTCGACGTTCTTGCCCATGGAGCGCCCGAGCGTGGCCACCTTGCGCCCGTTGGCCACCGCGGCGTCGATGATCTGTTGCACGCGGTGCATGTGGCTGGCGAAGCACGCGACCACCATTCGCTTGCCCGTGTGCGCCGCGAACACGCGGCGCAGCACGATCCCGACGGACGACTCGGACTCGGTGAACCCGGGCTCCTCGGCGTTGGTCGAGTCGGACAGGAGGAGCCGGATCCCCTCGCTCTGCGACAGCTCACCCATGCGCGACATGTCGGTGCGGCGTCCGTCGACGGGCTGGAGGTCGATCTTGAAGTCCCCCGAATGCAGGATCACACCCTGCGGGGTGTGGAAGGCGATTGCCATCGCCTCGGGCACCGAGTGGGTCACCGGGATGAACTCGACATCACAGGCGCCGACCCGCACCCGCTCGCCGTCGCGCACGACGATGAACCTGGTCTGGTCCGCCAGGCCGGCCTCCTCGACCCGATGCCGGGCCAGCCCGACGGTCAGCTCAGACCCGTAGATGGGGGCGCGCAGCTCGCGCAGCAGGTAGGCCAGCCCACCGGTGTGATCCTCGTGCCCGTGGGTGAGCACGATGCCGTCGACGCGGTCGGCCCGCTCGTGCAGGTAGGTGAACTCGGGAAGGACGAGGTCGATCCCGGGCATGTCGGGGTCGGGGAACATGATGCCGCAGTCGAGGACGATGATGCGCCCTTCGACCTCGATGCACGCGCAGTTGCGGCCGATCTCGCCCAGTCCGCCGAGGAAAACGACCCGGACCGGCTTCTTCTGCTTCGGCCTGTTCTGCCTGTTCTGCCTGTTTTGCCTGCTGGTGTCAGCCAAGCGGGGCGACCGTGACCGCCGGCGGGCCTACCGCAGACAAGATCTTGGCCGCCTGGGCGTCGAGCTCAGGCGTCGACGGTCCCATGGGCAAGCGGCACTGCCCGACGCGCAGCCCCAGGGCGCGCAGCACGGCCTTGGCCGGCAACGGGTTGGGGAAGTCGGGCGTGGACTCGAAATCGAAGGAGTCGAGCAGCTCGGCGTGGCCGGCGATCGCCATGGCCAGGTCGCCGGCGAGGAAGGCGTCGACCACCCGGCGAAACTGCGGGCCGACCCAGTGCGCCGCCACGCTGACCACCCCGACCGCACCCACGGCCAGGAAGGGCAGCGTCATGATGTCGTCGCCGCTGTAGACCTCGAAGCCGGCGGGCGCCTGCGCGATCAGGTGCGCCGTCGAGGGCGGGTCGGCCGCCGCGTCCTTGAGCGCCACGATGTTCGGCACCTCACGGGCGAGACGGAGCATGGTATCGGTGGCGATGCGGCGGCCCGACCGCACCGGGATGTCGTAGAGCATCACCGGCAGGGCGGCGGCCGCACCGGCGACGGAGCGGAAGTGCTCGTAGATCCCGGCCTGCGACGGACGGTTGTAGTACGGCGTGACCAGGAGGACCGCATCGACGCCGCAATCGACGGCCCGCCGGGTCATTTCGAGCGAGTGAGCCGTGTCGTTGGACCCGGTGCCGGCGATTACCGGGACGGTGACCGCGTCGGCCACCGCCTGCCACAGCGCCACCTTCTCGTCGTCGGTCAGCACGGCACTCTCGCCGGTCGAGCCGGACAAGACGAGCGCATCGCTGCCGTGCGCCGCGAGCCAGTGCGCCACCTCGGCCGCCGCCGCCACGTCCAGCGCGCCGCCGTCGTCGAACGGCGTCACCATGGCGGTGATCACGCGGCCGAAACGGGGCGCGTCCGGGGCGGGGCTCATTGCCCCCTCAGGCTACCAGCGAGTCGTCTGGAGCTCAGGCGACGTTGCGCTCGGCGGGTGACCCGTCGGCGAAGGCGTCCTCGTCCTCGGTCGAGTCCGTCAGGTGCTCGAAGGCGATGGCACCCATTTCGGTGAACTTCTGGCGCAGCCAGCCGTCCGCCGCGTCGAGCAGCCCGAGTTTCCGCAAGTTCGGCACGATCTTGGAGAACAGGAGGACCTGGAAGTCGTCGCGCTCGGGCGCCGCCTGCATGATCTTGAGCACGTCGGCGGTCGGGACCTCCATGCGCTCCCACACTTCTTGCATGACCATGCGGTCCTTCATGCGGATGGCGGCCTCAAAGGCGAACTCCTGGCGCTCGCGCAGCTCGGCTGCGTTCAGCTCCTTGTAGTACTCCTGCAGGCTGAGCACACCGAACGCGACGTGGCGGGCCTCGTCGGCCATGACGTAGCGCAGCAGTTTCTTCAGCAGCGGTTCGGTCGTCATCATGTGGATGAAGCCGAAGGCCGCCAAGGCCAGGCCCTCGACCATGATCTGCATGCCGAGGTAGGTCATGTCCCAACGCGAGTCGGACACGATGTCGTCGAGCAACATCCCGAGGTGGGCGTTCATCGGGTAGTGACCCGAGAGCTTCTGGTCGAGGTATTTGGAGAACACCTCGACGTGGCGCGCCTCGTCCACGACCTGGGTGGCCGCGTAGTACTTGGCGTCGATCCACGGCACCGTCTCGACGATCTTCGCCGTGCAGAGCAGCGCGCCCTGCTCGCCGTGCATGAACTGGGAGAGCATCCAGTTCTGGTTCTGGATCCCGAACTCCATGAAGCGCTTCTCGTCCCACTTCTCGAGCACGGTGCCGACCAGCGCGGACTCGTCCCACTGCATCTGGGCGGCGTTCGCCTCGGCGTTGGCCATCACGACCCTCTCCTGGTCGACCTCGATCGACCAGTCCAGATCGGTCTGCGCGTTCCACTGCGCCTTCTTGGCCTTCTCGTAGAGCTTGTCGAGCTGCGGCTTGGCGCCCTTCTGGTAATCCCAAGTGAACTCGGCCGGACAATTGTCCGGGACCCGGTGGAAGCCCTCCTTGTCGTACTGACCCACAACGTTGAGCACCGCTTCGAGATCGTCGATGTTCTCGCGGCCGATCAGCTCGATGTTGGATCCGAATTGCTCCTGCTCCTGCTCGTTCTCGAGCGTGGTCATTGCACCGCCCCCTTCTAGGTGGTCGTGGTCGTGTGGTCGGAACTGCTGATGAGATCGGTTGTGTGCCCGCTCGTGGCGTCGACGCGCAGGGCCAGAATCCCCGGCAGCACGAAGGCGCGCACAAGGCCGCGCGTCGCGTCCGGGTCGGTGAGGTCCGTCGCCGGCGTCTGGTCCGAGCAGTAGGCCAAGACGATGCGCACGGCCCACTCGGCGGCCCGCGAGGCCTGGTCAGGCTCGAGCCAGCGGGCGAAGAACGGGGCGGCGAGGTCGCCCGCCTTCAGGAGCACCCGGTCCTGCCCGGCGAAGGTCAGGGAGGGCAAGACCGCGCCCGGCTCGTAGGTCAAGAGGTAGGACAGCGCGTCGTGCGAGAGGAGTTGACGTGCCGACTCGACCATGCCCGCCACGAGCATGTCCTCGAGGTCGTGGGCTTCGCCCATCACGACGGCCAGCGACGAAAACAGCCGGGCTACCTCGGTCTCGACGACGGCAGCCAGGATGTCTTCCTTGCCCCGGGGGAAAGTCCGGTACGCCGTGGCCCGCGACAAGCCGGCCTCGCGGGCGATGTCGTCGACCGTTGTCTTTGCGATCCCCTGCCGGGCCAGACAGCGCAATGCGCCGTCGACCAGCCGGACCCGGGTCGAGGAGCGGTCGTCGGCACCGAGGTGACGGACGACAGTGCCCTTTCCCTCTCCTCGGGAGCCTGAGAGCTCCCGGTCTCGTCGTACTGCTGCCACACCCACTGATGACACAGTATGGCGATTTTTGTCTCAGTGTCAACGACCGTCTCCGATCAATCCTTTCTTCGAGCGGCCGGCCCTGACCACCTGACCCGGTCCGGCGGCCGGACGTGGTCGCCTGCCTGTGTGTGGGGTGCATAGGGGCCCCGCCTTAAAGGCGCAGACATGCGCGGTTGCTCATTATCCGGACGGGTAGAGATAACTCCGTACATTTTTTAACATGATAGTGGCCTAATCGTCGACTATCTGACTATAATCTGTACATGGCTCTGGAAGACCAAATCCTCGTTGATCTCCACCGGGCGGCCGCACTCGCAAGCCGGCCTGGCATCGCCGTGCCTTCGCGCGATCTCGAGGCGACCAGCCGGGAGATCGGTCGTCAGGGCACAAAAGATGCGGTGTCGCGGCTTGTTCGCGCAGGCCGGGTCCAGTCAGTTCGCAGGGATCTCGTCATCCTGCCGGACGCCACCGGGAGGATGACCGTAGGTCTGCCCGAGCTGATCAAGGTCGTCGTTCCGTCTCATCACCTCATCACTGGAGGACGGGCGCTTGAGGAGCATCGACTGACGAACCAGCACTTCTTTTCCATTGTCGTGCTCGTGCCCAATCCAGTGAGCGGATTCATCTACCGCGGACAAAAGGCTGTGTTTCTTACGACGCCGGAGGAAAGAATCTGGGGTTGGCAGGAGGACGGCCCGCACTTCGCAGTCCCTGAGCGAGCGATCGTCGACGCTGTAAGTCATCCCCGCTACGGCGTATCGCTACCAATGGCCACCGAAGCACTTACCAGTGCGAGCCTGCGTGACCCTGACTTTCTGGAACGTCTCGCCAGCGCCGCTCGTCGCTACGGCTCGACCGCCACTGCACGACGCCTTGGTTTGCTCGTCACTCGTCTCTTCGGACGCGATGCCGCCGAGCCATTCCATGAACTGATCGGGGAAAGTCGGACCCCAGTACCGCTGCGCCCGGGGGGTCAGAGCAAAGGTGAGTTTGACCACGAGTGGCGGGTGATCCTTAACGCGAGCGTCAGTTCTGCGGAGGTGATCGTGTGACTGCGGGAAGCAAGCTGAGGCGCCTATGGGGGAATGAATACCTTCTCCAGGACCTGCTCGACCAGGCGGGCAAAGACGCCGGTTTTACTGTTCGTGACTTTGCACTACTCACCCTGGCCGGCCAACTCTCTGCCCAGTTTCCGGGTCAGATCGTCTTCAAGGGTGGATTCGTGCTGCGTCACGTGCACGGGGTGCAGCGGCTGAGTACGGACGTGGACGCCACCCGCCATCTTCCACCCCGGCAGAAGTTTGACTCCGACGAGATCGCCGATGCCATACGTGAAGCAAGTGTGGGCGACACGATCCGGTTCTCTCCGCAGAAACCGACGACAGACACGGGGCGCAGTTTGGACTTCGACGATGTGCGGGTGACAGGGTCTTTGCTGGAGGACACCCGGGTGCAGGTCGAGATCTCCTATCGTGAGGAGGTAGTCGATCCCCCCGAGCGGGCGCTCATCGGGTCACCCTTCTATGAGGACTTCGAGGTCCTCGCCATGGCGCCCTGGGAGATGGCGGCCGAGAAGTTGCGCGCTCTCGCGCAGCGCTATGTACCGACTGACCTGGCAGATTTGGCCGAGCTGCTCACGCGAGCTGACGTTCTCGATTCAGATGTGGCACGGCTTGCGCGCTCGAAGTTCGAGCTGGTGGGGTATGGAAGTGCCAACCGAGGTGAGCGGATCGAACGGCGGGTGGCGGACATGGCGACCGACTACGACTACACGGTCCCAGCCTTGTTCCCAGAAGCGCGGTCCTACCGCGACGCGAAGGCGATCGTCTGGCCACGCATCAAAGCGTTGATCCCGTAGGAGCGCCGAGTCTCCGCAGTCCTATTTCGAGCTGAGAAAGCGTTGGTAGCGAACCTCGTTGAGTTCGAATCCTGGGCGCAGCTGCATCCGGTTTACGCCATCGGGTGACCACCCCGCTGCGGCGTAGAAACGCCGCGCTCGGTCGTTACCGGCCAGCACCCAGAGGGACTGCCGCGATCGCCCGAGCATCGCTACTGTTCGCTGGGCGGATCTCCACGGATCCATTGTCCCAAACCACGGCGGAATTGCGCGAAACATAAGCCGCAGCGCGTAGGCAGGTCGACCCGGGGCGCGAGGTAGGTTCCCGATCCGGGTCCAGCGACTCCGGACGGCGCAATCCGGGTTCCATCAGTTCAGGTTGACGTGACCCGGCGCGACCCCGGTGAGGAGCAGCGCCAGCACGGCCAGCGTGACCACACTGGCGCCGGCGGTCAGCGCCAGCCCCGCCGCCCGGTCGCGCAGGCTGCCGGCGTAGTCGTAGACGAAGGCGAGGAGGGAGCCGACGGCCAGGCCGCCCAGGTGGGCGCGCCAGTCGATGCCGCCGGTGAAGCCGATGACCAGGTTCAACACGAGCAGTGCGACGATGGGCGCCACGGGTAGGTGGCGACGCAGCCCGATGACGATGTAGGCCCCGATCACGCCCATGATCGCCCCCGAGGCGCCCAGCCCCAAGATGTTGGCGGGGCTCAGCAGGTACGACGCCACGCTGCCTCCGAGCCCGGCCAGGAGGTAGAGCGCAAGGAAGCGCGCCTTGCCCAACTCGACCTCGACCGCCGGCCCCACGATGATCAGCGCGATCATGTTGAAGATGATGTGCTGGAAGTTCGCGTGCAGGAACATGGCGGTGAAGGCCCGGTAGTACTGGTGCAGGTAGTGCATCCGCACCGGCTGCAGCGCGTACTTGCTGATCACCGCTGTGTCGTTGCCGAACCGCTCCAAAAAGAAGACGACGACGTTGACCGCGATGATCGCGAGCACGAGTGGCGTCGGGTTGGTCGACCCCACCACGCCGGTCCGCCCCGTGCTCGTGTGGGTGAAGGCCGGGACGTGGCGCGACCGCTTGGCTCCTTCCGAGGTGCAAGAGGGGCATTGCCATCCGACCGCCGCCGACACCATGCAGTCGGTGCAGATCGGGCGGTCGCATCGCGCGCACAGCACCGACGCCGCCTTGTCGGGGTGGCGGTAGCAAGGGGGCGGCGGCGCCGGTTCGGGCGCCGTCTCGCTCATCGGATTCCGGCCAGCAGCTCGGACCGGACGAGCAGCGCCACTTGCTCAGGATCATTGAGGTCCCACCGCCCGGGGGACGCGATGTAGGAGAGGACCATGCGAGCGAGGAAGTCGGCGGCCATGTCGAGGTCGGATCCCTCCGGCATGCCGTGCCGCACCAGGTATGGCGCCAAAAAGGCGGCAACGAGCCCCTGCGTCTGGTCGGCCTCCGTCGTCATCTGCGGCAGGAGCACGTCGGGCTCGGTCAGCAGGATCCGCTGCAGGACTTCGTGCTCGACGACGGCGCGGTGCGCGAACATCAGGCCTCGCTCCATGACCTCCTCCAACGTCTCGGCGTCCGAGACCTCTTCGTACAGGCGGAGGAAGAAGTGCGCGAACTCCCAGCCGACCACCGCGGAGATCAGCTCGTCGCGCCCGCCCGGGAAGTAACGGTAGACCGTGGCACGCGAAACCCCCGCCTCGCGTGCGGCGTCCTCGACCGTCGTCTTGTCCAGGCCCCAGCGGGCCACACAGCCGTACGTCGCCCGCAGGATGCGTTCGCGGACTTCGGGGTTCACAACCCCAGCAGCGGCTCGAGGCCGAGGGTGAGGCCGGGCCGTTCGCCGACCGCGCGCACCGCCAGCAGTACGCCGGGCATGAAGGAGCTGCGGTCGTAGGAGTCGTGACGGATGGTGAGGCTCTGGCCGGCCGCGCCGAACACGACCTCCTCGTGGGCGACGAGGCCGGGCAGTCTGACCGAGTGCACGTGCACGCCGCCGGCCGCCTCGGCCCCTCGGGCCCCGGGCAGCACGAAGTCCGTCGTCGGGTCGGCGCCGAGGGGCCCACTCCCGGCCGCCCGTCGTGCCTCCGCGATCAGCGCGGCCGTGCGCAACGCCGTGCCCGAGGGCGCGTCGCGCTTCGCGTCGTGGTGGAGCTCAATGACCTCCACGCCGTCCATGTGCGGGGCGATAACCCGGGCGCAGTGCATGAGCAGCACCGCGCCGATGGCGAAATTGGCCGCCACGACCACGTTGGCGCCGCCCCCCTCGAAGTCGGCCCGGATCTTCGCCAGGTCGCCGTCGTTCAGCCCGCTCGTGCCGATCACGGCGTGCAGGCGCTGCAGCGCGTAGTGCGCCACGTTGTGGCGGACCGCCTCGGCGATGGTGAAGTCGACGACCACCTCGGCCCCAAGGTCGGCCAACGCGTTCACCTCGCCCACGATGGTGTGCCCCGCCGCATCGCTCCCGGCGCGGGCCGGGTCCACCGCCGCTGCCAGCTCCATGTCGGCGGCCCCGTCCACGGCGCGGCAGACCTCCTGGCCCATCCGACCGCCGGCGCCGACCACACCGACCCTGATCATGGACCGAGGCTACCGGGCGGCCAGAGCGCGCAGGTGGGACTCGAATCCCTCGGCGTCGAAGGGCCCCACTGCGCTCATGGTGCGTGGCGCCTGCGCCAGCTGCGCCGCCACGTCGAGCACCTGGGCCCGGTCGACCCTGTCGATGCGCGCCAGCACCTCGTCGACGCTCAGCACCTCGCCGTGCAGCAGCTGCGACGCACCGATGCGGCTCATGCGGGCGCCCGAGTCCTCGCCGGACAACAGCATCTCGGCGCGCAGGTTGCCCTTGGCGACGGCCAGCTCACGCTCGGTGACGCCCTCGGTGGCGAGCAGCTCGAGCTCGCGCTCGACAATGCGCAACACCTCGTCGAGGTGTTCGGGCGCCGTGCCGACCACGACGGCCAATGAGCCCGTGTCTTCGTAGCCTGCCCGCTCGGACCAGACCGAATAGGCCAGGCCGCGTTCCTCGCGCACCTTCTGGAACAGCCGGCTGGACAGGCCGCCTCCCAACACGTGGTTGAGCACCGCGAGGGGCCAGCGGCGCTCGTCGAAGCGCGAGACGGACCGCGCGCCGTAGACCAGATGCGCCTGCTCGGTCGGCCGGCGCACCACGTCGAGCGCGACGGCGTCGGGGCCCGGCGCTGCACGGCGCGGTGCCTCTCCCCCCTGGAGGCCGGCGAAGCGGCGCTCGAGGTCGGCCGCCACGGCCTCATGCGTGCAGTCGCCGGCGGCGGAGACGACCATGTTGGCGGGCCGGTAGTGCTGGGTGAGGAAGGTGACGATGTCGTCACGGGTGATCCGGCGCACCGAGGAGGCGGTCCCCAGGGTGTCGCGGCCGAGCGGATGCCCCGGGAACAGCGCCGACTGCCAGAGCTCGGCGGCCAGGTCGGCCGGTTCGTCGGCGTGCATCAGGATCTCGTCGAGGATGACCGTCCGCTCCGCCTCGATGTCCGCCGGCCGCAACGCCGGCGTCCACATGATGTCGCTCAGGATGTCGAGCCCTAGCGCCAGATGGTCCGACAACAGCCGGACATAGAACGTCGTGTACTCCTTGGTCGTGAAGGCGTTGCAGTCGCCGCCCACCTCGTCCAGCGCTTCGGCGATGGCCGCGGCCGACCGCCGCTCGGTCCCCTTGAATAGGAGGTGCTCTAAGAAGTGTGACGCCCCGGCGAGCTCGTCGGGCTCGTCACGCGAGCCCGTACCGACCCAGAAGGCGACTGCGACCGAGCGGACGTCCGCCATGGTCTCGGTGACCAAGCGGATGCCGCACGGCAGGACGGAGGACTCGATCAACGACGACGAGAGCGGCCCCGCGGCCGGCCGCCGCGGTCGCTGCCGCCGCGGTCATTGCCGCCGCGGCCGCTGTCGGCACCCTCGGCCGCGCCGGGACCCAGGTCGCCGAGGTCGGCCACCAACTCGGCCTCGAAGGCGTCCTCGAAAGAGGGCGCCGACGACGTGGCCGAGCTGCGCTCCGGAACGGGTGCGGCGTCGCCGTTGCGCGTCTCCGGGCGGCCACCAGCACCGTCACCCCGGCCGCCACGATCCCCGCGGCCACCACTGTCACCGCGGCCGCCGGACGCGGTCTCCTCGGGGGCCGAGGCCAGCGAGAGCGACACCTTGCCTTGAGGGTCGATGTCGTCGACGCGCACCTCGACCGACTGGCCCAGGCTCAGCACGTCCTCAACATTGTTGATGCGCTTGCCACCGGCGAGCGATGAAAGCTTGCTGATGTGCAGCAGGCCGTCGCGGCCCGGGAGCACGTTGACGAAGGCGCCGAACTTGGTGATGTTCACCACCTTGCCGGGGTAGATCGCCCCGACGTCCGCGGTCGGCGGGTCCAGGATCAGCGAGATCCGGCGGCGAGCCTCTTCGACCGCGTTGCCGTCCTTGGCGCCGATGGTCACCGTGCCGACGACGCCGTCGTCGTCGACGGCTATGTCCGCCCCGGTCTCCTGCTGCAGCGTGTTGATGACCTTGCCCTTGGGCCCGATGACCTCGCCGATCTTGTCGATCGGGATCTCCATGGAGAGGATCTTCGGCGCGCTGTTGGCGACGTGGTCGCGTGGCTCGGCGATGGCGCCGGCCATCACACCCAGGATGGTCAGGCGAGCCTCCTTGGCCTGCAGTAGCGCCTTGGCCAGCACGTCGGCTGGCAGCCCGTCGATCTTCGTGTCGAGCTGCAACGCGGTCACCGCGTCCGCCGTGCCCGCCACCTTGAAGTCCATGTCACCGAAGGCGTCCTCCGAGCCGAGGATGTCGGTCAGCGTGACGTAGTTGCCGTCGTCGTAGACGAGGCCCATGGCGATGCCCGCCACCGGCGCCTTGATCGGCACGCCCGCCGCCATGAGCGAGAGGCTCGACCCGCACACCGACGCCATGGAGGTCGACCCGTTCGACGCCAACACGTCGGACACGACGCGCAGGGCGTAGGGGAACTCCTCCTCGCTGGGCACGACGGGCAGCAGGGCCCGCTCGGCCAGCAGGCCGTGGCCGATCTCGCGGCGCTTGGGGCCGCGCATGAAACCGGTCTCGCCCGTCGAGAAGGGCGGGAAGTTGTAGTGGTGCATGTAGCGCTTGGAGTCGACGGGGGTGATGGTGTCGAGCATCTGCGCCATGCGGGGCATGCCGAGCGTCGTCACGTTGAGCACCTGAGTCTCACCGCGCTGGAAGAGCGCCGAACCGTGCGCCGTCGGCAGGAGGTCGATCTCGGCCGAGAGGGGCCGGATGTCGCTGATGCCGCGGCCATCGACGCGCACGCCGTCCTCGACGATGCGCTTACGGACCAGCTTCTTGGTCAAGGACCGGATGGCCCCCTTGACCTGGCTGGCCCGCTCGGGGAATTCGTCGGCCAGCGCGGCCTTGATCTCGTCGCCGGCGGCGTCGAGGGCGGCGTTGCGCTCCGCCTTGGAGGTCACCAAGTTGGCCTTGGCGATGAGGTCGGTGCCGACCGCTTGCACGCGCTGCCACACGTCGTCCTGGTAGTCGGTGAACGTGGAGAAGGCGATCGTCTCGATCGGTCCGCGCACTGCGGTGTACGAAGCCACGAGCTCGCGCTGGAGGTTGATGGCCTCACGAATCCACTGCTTGGCCGCCTCGAGCCCCTGGGCCAGCACCTCTTCGGTCACCTTCGGAGCGCCCGACTCGTAGTACGACCACGACTTCTCGGTGCCGCCGGCCTCGACCATCATGATGGCGATCTCGCTGTCAGCACTCTCGGTCAGGGCCCGCCCGGCGACGACCAGCTCGAACGTGCTCTCCTCACCCTCCTCGAAGGTCGGGTGCGGGATCCACGCGCCGTCGGTGGTGTAGGCGATGCGCACGGCGCCGATCGGCCCATCGAAGGGGATGCCCGAAAGCATCAGCGCGGCAGACGCGGCGTTGATGGCGAGCACGTCGTGCGGGTTGGTCTGGTCGGCCCCGATGATCGTGCCGACCACGTGCACCTCGTTGCGGAACCCGTCGGGGAAGGACGGGCGCAGGGGGCGGTCGATCAGCCGGCAGGTCAGGATGGCCTGGTCCGAGCTCTTGCCCTCCCGGCGGAAGAACGAGCCGGGGATCTTGCCGGCGGCGTACGTCCGCTCCTCGATGTCGACGGTCAGAGGGAAGAAGTCGGTTCCCTCCCGCACCGACCGCGCCGCGGTGGCGGTGGCCAGGAGGACGGTGTCGCCGATGCGGGCCAGGACGGCGCCGTCGGCGAGTTGGGCGAGCTTGCCCGCTTCAAAGGACATGCTTCGGTCGGTCCCACTGATGGGGGCCGAGACGGAAATGGCATCAGACATGATGCTCCTCGTATGTAGGGGGCATCTTCTCGTCTGGTTCCCAGTTGTCGACCACCTCGCCGTGCGAAGGGACCGGCAACTGGCAGCCAGCTGCTCGAGACGCCCGTATGTATAGGTGCTGCCGCTACCGTCGGATGCCGAGGCGACCGATGATGGTGCGGTAGCGCTCGACGTCGTTCTTGCGGACGTAGTCGAGCAGCCGCCGGCGCTGGCCGATGAGCTTCATCAGGCCACGCCGGGTGTGGTGGTCCCCTTTGTGCTCCTTCAGGTGCTCCGTCAGGTGGTTGATCCGGCCAGACAGCAGGGCAATCTGTACCTCGGGCGAGCCGGTGTCCGTGTCGTGGAGCCGGTACTCGGCGATGGTGGCCTGCGTGTCGGGCATAGAGGAACCTCGGGAGAAACGATGTCGGAGTTGCCCAGGGACCTAACCCGGGCCGGACTCCATGCTAGCAGCCGGTCGCTGATCAGGGAAGATCGGCCGCCGCGAGCATCAGCTCCGCCGCGGCGACGTCCAGGCGCATCTGCTCGATCAGGGCCTCAGCCGAGTCGAAGCGGGCGTCGCCCCGGACCCGGCCCACAAAGGAGACCCGCGCCGGCTGGCCGTAGAGGTCGCCCGCGAAGTGCAGGAGATGCGCCTCGACGAGCACCGGAGCGGTGCCCGGCTCGTAGAAGGTGGGCCGCCGGCCCACGTAGACCGCGGCCGGGCGGGCCTGCCCGTCGGCGCCGGTGAAGTAGCCGGCGTACATCCCGTCCGCCGGCAGGGCGATGTCGTCCGCCACGGCCACGTTGGCGGTGGGAAAGCCGAGTTCGGGTCCGCCCCGGCCGTCGCCGCGGACGACGGGCCCGCGCACCTCGTGCGGGCGCCCGAGCATTCTGTTCGCCTCCTCCACGTCGCCCTCGGCCAGCAGGGCGCGGATCCGGGTCGAGGACACCGGCTCGCTCCCCTCGTCGGTGAGGTGGACGCCCACCACCTCGAAGCCGTCGACCGCACCCAGCTCGCGCAGGAGCCCGACGTTGCCCTTGCGCCCGTGCCCGAAGTGGAAGTCCTCCCCCACCACGACCAGGCGCGCGGAGAGCTGGTCCACCAGGACCTCTTTGACGAAGTCCTCGGCCGTCTCGTTCGCCCGCGCCACATCGAACGGCACCACCAGGGTGCGGTCGACGCCACACCCCGCCAGCAGCTCGAGCTTCTGCTCGAGGCCCGTCAGCTGTTTGGGCGCCGATTCGGGGCGCACGACGTAGGCCGGGTGGCGGTCGAACGTCACCACGACCGACGTCAGGCCGGCCGCCGCGGCGCGGTCGCACAGATCACGTAGCAGGGCCCGGTGGCCCAGGTGGACCCCGTCGTAGGCCCCGATCGTGACGGCGGTACCTGGTCCGGGCACTCCGGGCATGGCTCGCATCGCGCGATGAGGGTAGTCGGACGCCCGTTAGTCCCCGGCCAAGACGACGGCCGGGTGGATGCGGTCGCTGCCGGTCGGCTCGTAGACGGCCAGCAGCGCGCCCCTTGCGTCGAGCATCGCCCAGGGGCCGTCGCCCACCGCCCCGAGGGGCACACGGTCGAGGGCGAGACCCGTGCGGATGGACGCAGCGGTGGCGGCGTCCACGACCACGACGTCGAGCTCGCGCATGGCCCCCGCCGGGGTCAACACGGCCTCGGGGCCGATGGCGTGGAGCGGGTGCATGTCGGCGTCGCCGAACGAGCCGATCTGCGTGCGCCGCAGATTCTCGAGGTGCGCCCCGCCCCCCAGGGCGCGGCCGAGGTCGTGCGCCAGCACGCGGACGTACGTACCCGAGGAGCACTCGATCACGGCGCGGAACACCCCGGGGCGACCCGGGTCGGGCTCGGTGTCGAAGCGGTACACGGTCACCGGGCGCGGTTGGCGCTCCACCTCGATGCCCTGGCGGGCCAGCTCGTGCAGGCGGCGGCCGCCGACCTTCACCGCGGAGACCATGGGCGGTATCTGCTCGATCTCGCCGGTCAGCTCCTTGGCGGCCTGGACCACGTCCGACGCGCCGACGCCCGCCATGTCGAAGGTCGCAACGACCTCACCGGACGCGTCCTGCGTCGACGTCTCGGTGCCAAGCACGATGTCGGTGGTGTAGGTCTTGGGGAGCACGGTCAAGAAGCGCAGCAGCCGCGTCACGCGCCCCAGCCCGACGAGCAGAACGCCGGTGGCGTCGGGGTCCAGCGTGCCGGCGTGCCCCACTCGCTTCTGTCCGAAGACGCGCCGGCACCGGGCCACGACGTCGTGTGAGGTCCAACCCGCCTCCTTGTCGACGACCACCAGGCCGTTGACGCTCATTCGAGTGGGCTCACGAAGGTGGCGGAGGCTCGCCCTCGTGCAGCCCGCGCAGCAACTCCTCCACCCGCGAGCCTGCTTCGATCGCCGGATCGGCCTGAAAGCGGAGCCGGGGCGTGCGCTTCATCGTCATCTGCTTCCCGATCAGGCGCTGCAGGTGCGCTCGCCGCTCCTCCAACACCAGGGCCGTCGGCTCGTCGAGCGAGGCGAGATACACCCTCGCCGTCCGCATGTCGGGCGCCACCTCCACCGAGGTGACCGTCAGCATGGGCACTTCGTCCGCGTCGGCGAGGCGTTCGAGCTCCTCCGCCACCACTTGTCGCAACACCTGGTTGACCCGCAACGCCCGCGGGTATGTCGCCGTGCGCCGTTTCACCGCGTTAGCTCCTCCGGTCGAACACGTGGTCCCCGACCAACCCCACGTGTGTCCTCATCACCTCACGGCCCTCCGACGAAGGGCCGCCTCCAAACCGGGCCCCTCGACACGGGGCCGATCAGGTCCGGGCGATCTCGCGCTCCTCGTAGGTCTCGATCAGATCCCCTTCCTTGAGGTCCTGGAAGTCAGAGAGGCCGATGCCGCACTCGAAGCCCGCCGCCACCTCACGGGCGTCATCCTTGAAGCGGCGGAGGGAATTGATGGCGCCCTTCCAGATCACGGTGCCCTCGCGCAGGAACCGCACCTTGGAGCCGCGGGTGATCTTGCCCTCTCGGACGTAGCAACCGGCGATGGCACCGATGCGGGGCACCCGGAAGATCTGCCGCACCTCGGCCTCGCCCGTGACGATCTCCTCGTAGATCGGCGAGAGCAGGCCGAGCATGGCCGCCTCGAGGTCCTCGAGCAGCTTGTAGATGATCTCGTAGGTCCGGATCTCGACGTTGGACGACTCGGCCAGGTCGCGGGCGCGCTTGTCCGGCCGCACGTTGAAGCCGAAGATGGTGGCGCTCGACGCCGCCGCCAGCTGCACGTCGTTCTCGGTGATGCCGCCGATGCCGCGCAGCACGAAGCTGAGCTTCACGTCTTCACGTTCCAACCGCTTCAACGACTCGGTCACCGCCTCGAGCGACCCCTGCATGTCGGCCTTCAACACAATGTTCAACGTGGCCGTCTCGCCGCGCGAGATCTGCTCGAACAGGTCCTCGAGCCGCGCCCCCGTCGCCCCCGCGACCGGCTTGTGACCGGACAGGCGGAAGCGTTGCGCCCGCGCCTCGCCCAGCGTCCGCGCCCGGGCCAGGTCCTTGGCGCCGCGCATCTCGTCTCCGGCGTTCGGCGGCTCGGAGAAGCCGAGCACCTGCACCGGCGTCGACGGCAACGCCTCCTTGATGTGGTCGCCCTGGTCGTCGACCAACGCCTTGGCCTTGCCCCACGCCGCGCCGGCCACGACGGGGTCGCCGACCCGCAGCGTGCCCTGCTGCACGATCACGGTGGCCACCGGCCCCCGGCCCGCTTCCAAATTGGCCTCGAGCACGACGCCGCGCGCCTCGCCCTCGACGCGCGCGGTGAGCTCCTCGAGCTCGGCCACCAGCACGATCCGCTCGAGGAGATCCTCGATCCCGGTGCCGGCCAAGGCGGAAATCTCGACCGTGATGGTGTCGCCACCCCACGCCTCGGGCACCAGCCCGCGCTCGGAGAGCTGCTGGAGCACGCGCTGGGGGTCGGCGTCGGGCCGGTCCATCTTGTTGACGGCCACGATGATCGGCACCTCGGCCGCCTTGGCGTGGTCGATGGCCTCGACCGTCTGGGGCATGACGCCGTCGTCGGCTGCCACCACCAGGATCACGATGTCGGTCACCTGCGTCCCGCGCGCCCGCATGGCGGTGAAGGCGGCGTGGCCGGGCGTGTCGATGAACGTGATGGCGTGGTCCTGCCACACGACCTGGTACGCGCCGATGTGCTGCGTGATGCCACCCGCCTCACCGGCCACGACGTTGGCCGAGCGGATCTTGTCGAGCAGCAGCGTCTTGCCGTGGTCGACGTGGCCCATCACGGTGACGACGGGCGCGCGCGGCCGCTGGTCGGACTCGTCCTCTTCGACCTCGTCCTCGAAGTAGCGGTTCAGCAGTTCGGCTTCTCGCTCCTCGCCGGGGTCGACCAGGCGAACCTCCGCGCCGATCTCGGCGGCGAACAGCTCGATCATGTCGTCGCTCAGCGACTGCGTGGCCATCACCATCTCGCCCTGCAGCAGCAGGAAGCGCACGATGTCACCGGCGCTGCGGTTCAGCTTCGGTCCGAGGTCGCGCGCCGTCGAGCCGCGCTCGATGATGATCTCGCCCTCGGGGACCGGCGCCGTCGACGGCTGGTACGTGGTGAGCTGCGTCGGCTCGAGCTCTTCGAGGTTGCGCCGGCGTCGCCGCGCCCTCCGCTGGGGTGGCCGCCGCCCCGGCATGCCCCCACGTCCCGCCTGCGGTGGGCCTCCGGCCGGTGCGCCCGCGCCGGAACGCCCGCCGAAGCCACCGCTGGGGCGGCCGGCAAAGCCGCCACTGCTGCCGCCCATGCCACCACCGGGCCGTCCAGCGCCACCGCCGGCCGGTCGGCCGCCGGTGCGCTGGGGGTACGAACCTCCGCCGGGGCGTGGGCCCGAGGGCGTCGTCGCACTCGGGCGGCGTCCGCCCATGCCGGGCGGGGGCGGAATGGGTCGACCGCTCGGCCCGAGGGGCGGGCGCGGTGCCGGAGGCGGAGGCACGGGCCGGCCCGAGGGGCTGACCGGCGGTCGCGGGCGTCGCTGATCGGGCGGGGCCCCCGGTGGCGCGGGTGCGCTCGAGGCAGCCGTTTCGGGCGCGCGGGCGGCGGGCGACTGGGCTGCGCCACCGCCGACGCTCGGAGCGGACGTGGGAGAACTGGTTGCCGGCGGCGCGGCGGCCGGCGCACTCGCCGCGGGGGCCACGGGCGCTGGCGGTGCCGGGGCTGGGGCCGGACGGCTGCTGCTCACCAGTCGAGACGAACGCGGCGGAGCCTCGGGCGAAGAGGTACCGGCCGACGCGGCAGCGGGCGCGCTGGCCGGCGAGGGGGTCTCCGTGCGAGCCGGGGCCTTCTTGACCGGGGCAGACGTCGCCCCCGAGCTCGAGACCGCCACCGCCCTCTTGGCCGGCGCAGGCGCCTCGGCACCAGCGGCCGCGACAGCACCTTCGGCGGCCTCAGCGGCGGTCCCCGAAGAGGACTCGGCCACGGCGGTCGTGGCGCCGGCCTTTTTCGCCGGCGCGGCCGACTTCTTGGCGGCCTTCTTGGCCACTGCGGGCTCCTCGGGCTGGACCGGGCGGCGCAACCCCTCCGCGTCGGCCTTACGGCGGACGCGGTCGGCCTGAGCGTCCTCGATGGAGGACGAGTGGCTCTTGACCCCGATCCCGAGGGAAAGGGCCAGCTCGAGCCCTTCTTTGTTGGTGAGACCTAGCTCTTTGGCCAGCTCATAGACGCGAATCTTCTTCGGCAAGTGGTTGTCTTCGTCCTTATCTTGTTGCGGGGCCCGGGGTCAACCCAGCCCCTCATCCTCGCACATCAGGTGCCGGGCGCCCCCACGCCACGCCCAGCTGCGCACTCAACTGCTGCAGGTGCGCCGGATCGACCGCCACACGGAACGCCCGTTGGAAGCGCCGCTGGCGCACCGCACGGTCCAGGCAATCGGGCGATTCCCGGCACAGCCAGGCTCCCCGCCCGGGTGCCTGGCGGTCCACCACCAGTGCCCCGTCGGGTTGCCGCACGATCCGGACCATCCCATCCGCCGGCTGCGCGCGCCGGCATCCGACGCAGGTCCGGGTCGGCGTTATGCCTCGGCCTCCCCCGACACCTCGGCCGCAGCGGCCTCCGTCGTCGCAGGCTCCGCTTCAGCCGGCTTGGTCTCAGCGGACTTGGCCTCAGCAGGCCCGGTGGCAGCAGCATCGGCCCCGGCCGCGGCAGGCGCAGCCTCGGCCGCACCGACGGCCTCCTTCGCCTCGGCCGCGGGCGCGTCACTCCCGTCCTCGACGGCGTGGGACCACTCAGCCGCCGACATGGCCTCGCCGCCCTCGGCCGGCTTCCACACGAGGTCGCCGTTCGCGTCCTCAATCCATTCGCCCTCGGCCCATTCCTGGTCGGCGTAACCGGCCTCTTCCTCGGCCAACTGGGTCTCGCTCTTGATGTCGATGCGCCAGCCAGTGAGGCGCGCCGCCAAGCGGGCGTTCTGCCCCTCCTTGCCGATGGCCAGAGAAAGTTGGAAATCGCTGACGATCACGGTGGCCGTGCCGGTGTCCTCGTCCAGGCGCACTTCGCGCACCCGAGCCGGGGCCAACGCGTTCTGGATGAGCTCGACGGCGTCGTCCGAGAACGGCACGACGTCGACGCGCTCGCCACGCAGCTCGTTGGTCACCATGCGCACGCGCGAGCCCCGTGCGCCGACACAGGCGCCGACGGGGTCGACGTTGGGGTCGTTGGACCACACGGCGATCTTGGTGCGGTGCCCCGGCTCGCGGGCCGCCGCCTTGATCTCCACGACGCCGGAGCCGATCTCGGGCACCTCGAGCTCGAACAGGCGCTTGATCAGGCCGGGGTGGGTCCGGCTGACCACGATCTGGGGACCCTTGGTCGTCTTGCGGACCTCGACGATGTAGGCCTTGAGTCGGGCGCCGTGCTCGTAGCGCTCGTAGGACACCTGCTCGGCCTGCGGGAGCAGTGCTTCCACCTTGCCGAGGTCGAGGAGCGTGTAGCGGTTGTCGGTCTGCTGGACGATGCCGGTGACGATGTCGCCTTCCCGGCCCGCGTATTCCTCGTACTTCATGTCGCGCTCGACCTCGCGGATCCGCTGAAGGATCACCTGCTTGGCCGTCTGCGCGGCGATGCGCCCGAAGTCGTCGGGGGTGTCGTCCCACTCCCGGATGACCTCGCCCTCCTCGTTGAGCTCCTGGCCGTAGACCCGGATCTCCCCCGAGTCGGGGTCGATGGTGACGACGGCCTCTTCGGCCGCGTCGGGGCGGCGCTTGTAGGCCGCCACCAGTGCGTTCGCCAAGGCGTCGAGCAATGTGTCGACCGAGATCCCCTTGTCGCGGGCGATCTGGCCCAACGCGTCGAGGAACTCAAAGTTGGTCTTGCTCATGGCCGCTTCACCCTCTCACTCTTCGTAGGACGTGGCGCCGGTCCCCACTCGAACACCGTGCGCGCCCTTTCGATCTGGTCGTAGCTGATCCGTACCTCTCCGTCGGGCACCTCGGGCCCGGTCAGGGTGCACCCCGCCTCGTCCGCATCCTCGAGCGTCCCGGTGAGCCGGCGGACGTCAGCCGTGCCGGCGTCGACCCGGACGGTGACCTTCTGCCCCACCGCCCGCGCGAAGTGCGCCGGGGTGCGGAGGCGTCGTTCGAGGCCTGGGCTCGAGACCGTCAACGTGTAGCGCCCCGGCAGGGGGTCGATGCGGTCCAGCTCGGCCGAGACGTCCCTGGTGGCTTCGGCCAGCTCGTCCAGGCCGACGCCGCCCTCGCGGTCGACGAAGACCGTCAGCTGGGCCCCCTTGACCTCCACGTCGATCAGTTCGAGCCCCCGAGCTTCGACGACCGGTGACAAGGCATCGGCCAAATCCGTCGTGTCCTTGGTCATCCTCGTCACCTCCTTCGTCTGCACTCGTGGTCTTCCTGGTCTGATCGTCTGAAATGGGCCCCCGCAAAGCGAAAGCGTGGGCCGCAGCCCACGCTTCAACGAGGTACTGATTCTTAATGGACAGCCAGAGAATTATAGCAATCCCAACATCAGTACGAACGGCCGACGATGGCGAAGAGGTCCTGCTCGGCGTCGTCGGGCCCCGCCAGGGAGCCATCGGGACGCTGGAGGCACCGAATCGTGAGCGCGTGCTCGGCCAGCCGGTCCTCGCCGTCTGGCCCGAGGGCGCCCACGCGGACCCGGGCGAAGCCCTCCGAGCCGGCCTCGATGGCCTCCGCGAGCGTGCCCGCCTCGGCCGTCCGGGTCTTCTGGAAGGCGGTTGCCTCGGCCAGGAGATCCCGGCTCGCCGACGCGAGGGCAGCGTCGACCTCGGCGCCGACCCCGGCCAGCGGGACGCTCTTCTTTTCCCGCCGGTGGCGCACGACCACGGTGACGTTGCCCTCGGCCAGGTCCCGGGGCCCGACCTCGACCCGCACGGGGATCCCCTTGAGCTCCCAGCCCACGCTGCGGCGACCGAAACTGGTGTCGGTCCGGTCGTCGAGGCGCACCCGGTGGCCCCCCGCGCGGAGCTCGGAGCAGAGGGAGGCGGCGGCCTCGCCCACGGCGGCGTCGTCCTTGACGACGATCACCACCACGTGGCTCGGCGCCACGGCCGGCGGCAACCGCAGGCCGAAGTCGTCGCCGTGCGCCATGACCAGCGCGCCGACGAGGCGGGTGCTCATGCCCCACGAGGTTTGCCACACGTAGTCGAGCGTGCCCTGCGCGTTGGTGTACGTCGTGTCGAAGACCTTGGCGAAGTTCTGCCCGAGCTCGTGGCTCGTGCACATCTGCAGGGCCTTGCCGTCGCCCATCATGGATTCGCAGGTCCACGAACAGATCGCACCGGGGAAGCGCTCTCGCGCCGTCTTGTGCCCCGTGAGCGTCGGGATGCCGAGCACGTCGACGACCACGGACTGGTAGACGTCGTCGAGGATGCGCAGCGCGTAGGCGCGCGCGTCGTCCTCGGTGGCGTGCGCGGTATGGCCCTCCTGCCACAGGAACTCGGTGTTCCGGAGGAAGAGGCGCGGGCGCAGCTCCCAGCGCACCACGTTGGCCCACTGGTTCAGCAGCATGGGCAGGTCGCGGTGGCTCTGGATCCACTTGGAGAAGAAGCTGTTGATCACCGTCTCGCTCGTGGGCCGCACCACGAGCCGCTCATCGAGCTCCTTGCCGCCCCCGTGGGTCACGACGGCGAGCTCGGGCGCGAATCCCTCGACGTGCTCGGCCTCGAGCTTGAGGAACGACTCGGGGATGAACAGCGGGAAGTACGCATTCTCGGCCCCGGCTTCCTTGATGCGCCGGTCGATCTCGGCCTGCAGCAGCTCCCAGATGCCGTAGCCCCACGGGCGGATGACCATGGTGCCGCGGGCGGGGCCGTTCTCGGCCATCTCGGCGCGGGCGACGACCTCTTGGTACCAGCGCGGGAAGTCCTCTCCCCGCGTCACGATTGCGCTCGCGCCGCCCTTGCCCATCGGCTGAGGCTAGTGCGCCGCTAGTCCTCCGAGTGACGCCGGATGATCTCGATCTTCTCGCCGGCGTGGTTGGGGTCGGCGCCCGTCGACTCGAGGAGCGCGCGCCGGTCGGCCTCCGCCTCGGCCTCCGCGCTCGAGTCCGCGGCGGCGATGCGCGCCTCGACGCCTTCGGCCACGAGGCGCTCGGCCTCGTCGACGAGCGCCTGGACCATCTCGGCCTCGGGCACGACGCGGATGATCTTGCCGCGGATGAAGAGGTGCCCCTTCTGCTTGCCGGCCGCGATGCCGATGTCGGCCTCGCGCGCCTCGCCCGGCCCGTTGACGACGCACCCCATCACGGCGACCTGGATCGGCAGCTTCAGCTTCTCGAGCGCCTCCTGCGCCTCCTTCGCCACGGCGATGACGTCGACCTGGGCCCGCCCGCACGAGGGGCACGCGATCAGGTCGAGGCCCTTGCGCTCGCGCAGGCCGAGCGACTCGAGCAGCTGACGCCCCGCCCGCGCCTCCTCGACCGGGTCGGCCGTGAGCGAGTAGCGAATGGTGTCGCCGATCCCCTCGGCCAGCAACGCGCCGATGCCGGCCGTGCCCTTCACCAGGCCGGCGGGCGGCGGGCCCGCCTCGGTCACCCCGAGGTGGAGCGGGTGGTCGAAGGTCTCCGAGGCCAGCCGGTAGGCCGCGATCATGAGGGCGACCGAGGACGCCTTCACGGAGATCTTGACGTCGTGGAAGCCGACCTCCTCGAACAGCGCGAGCTCGTTGCGGGCCGACTCGACCAGCGCCTCGGGGGTGGCCCCGCCGTGCTTCTTGTAGAGGTCGGGGTGGAGCGACCCGGCGTTGACACCGATGCGGATGGGGACGCCGCGGTCACGCGCCTCGGCGGCCACCTGCTTGATCTCGGCCTCCTTGCGCAGGTTGCCCGGGTTGAGCCGGAGCCCCTGGACCCCGGCCTCGAGCGCGGCGAGCGCCATCTCGTGGTGGAAGTGGATGTCGGCCACGATCGGCACGGGCGAGCGGGGGACGATGTGGGCCAGGCCCTCGGCCGCCGCCTCCTCGTTGCAGGTGCAGCGCACGATGTCCGCCCCGGACGCCGCCAGCGCGTAGATCTGCGCCAAGGTGCCGTCGACGTCCGCCGTCTTGGTGGTCGTCATCGACTGCACGCTGATCGGCGCGCCGTCGCCGATGGGCACGCCACCGATGGTGATGCGCCGCGTCGGCCGGCGGGCCGACAGGAGGGACGACGTCAATTCCACGTCAGGGCCACGTCGGTTCCCGGATCAATGCGGGAGTTGGAGCGGATGGGTGATATCGAGATAGATACCCGCGACCACGAGCGCCAAAAGGATGGCGATGAAGACCGCCGCGACCGGGAAGAGCTTGGTGATGTCGGCCCGGTAGTACGCCTCGCCCTTCTTGGTGCGGATCCACTCGTACGCGGCGACGGCGACATGGCCGCCGTCGAGGGGGATCATCGGGAGCATGTTGAGCAAGGCGAACACGATGTTGATCGTGATCAGCAGCAACAGCACCGACTGGAGGCCCGCCTGCTCGGTCTGGGCGCCCAGGTTGGCGATGCCGATGATGGAGACCGGGCGCGGTTGGTTGCCGGGGTTGGCGGCGACCGACTGCGCGTCCTTCGAATTCGTCACCTGATGGAAGACCGAGTTGATGCCGCTCGGCGAGAACGTGTGGGCGAGACCGACGACCTCCTGGTCGGTCACCTGCCACATCGTGGTGAACGAATCGCCGACCGCGCTGAGCAGAGGGACCGATGCCGTCGCCTGCTTGATCTGCACGCCGAGGTAGCCCCGGTTCCCCAGGGTCTGGCCGTCGACGGTGATGCCCTTGCCGCTGCGGGGCGTCGCGGTGAGATGGATCAGGCGGCCGTCGCGCTCGACGCCCAGCTCGAGCTGCTTGCCGGTGGAATTCTTGATGATGTCGGTCATCGCATTGGGATCGGCGAACGTCTTGCCGTCGATGGAGACGATCGTGTCCCCCGCCTTGAGGCCGGCCAGCGCGGCGGGAGTCTGTGCGACGCCGTGCCACTGCTCGAGCGAAGCGACCGTGTAGTTGTTCGTCGTGCGGCCGAAGCTCACCACCAGGATCAGGGCCAGGACGAACGCGATGAGAAGGTGCACGACCGAGCCGGCCGACGCGACGATGATGCGCTTGTAGAAGGGCTGCTGGCGGTAGGCCCGGGGCTCGTCGTCCTCGGCGACCTCCTCGGTGGACGTGAACCCGGTGATGCGGACGTACCCGCCGGCGGGGATCGCCTTGACGCCGTACTCGGTCTCGCCCTTGCGCACGGACCACAGGCGCGGCCCGAAGCCGACGAAGTACTCCGTCACCTTCATGCCGGCCCACTTGGCCGTGGCGAAGTGCCCGAGCTCGTGCAGCATCACGATCAGGATCAGGATGGCGATGAAGAGAAGGAGGTCCCCCCAGCCGAGCAGGATGAACACGGCGGTGACGAGGGCCACGCCCACGACAAGCTGCAGGAGGCGACCCGCGTTCCCCTGGGCCTGGGTCGGTTCGTCCGAGGGTGGGTTCGCAGACGGCGGAGATGCAGGCGCGTCCTGCACGGTGAGGGTCATCGGCGATTTCAACGCTACCGCCCGGCTCAGCCCGCCAGACGGCGGGCGAGGGCCTCGCGGGCCCTCCGGCGAGCCTCGACGTCCGCCGCCAACACCCCTTCGACCTGGTCGACGTGGTCGTCCTCCCAGGCTTCGAGGGTCTCGGCCACCACGTCGGCGATGGCCGACCACGCGAGGGTGCCGTCGAGGAACGCCTCGACGGCGACTTCGTTGGCGGCGCTGAGCCAGGCCGGGGCCGAGCCGCCGCGGCGCCCGGCCGCGTAGGCCAGCTCGAT
>DASZLL010000123.1:0-6876 GCA_035552395.1 Acidimicrobiales bacterium | reverse complement strand
CATTCGCCTCCGTGCGCTGGGCGACGCGCCGGAAGCGTTCACGTCCACCTTTGACCGGGAAGCGTCGTACGACGAGGCGAAGTGGAGAGACGTTGCGACCACCGGTCGCTGGTTCGTGGCCGAGGACGACGGGCTGGTCGGCGTAGCCGTGGGGCTCGACAGGTCGGGCGACCCGACGCGGCGCGAGTTGGTCGGTATGTGGGTTGCGCCGTCGCACCGCCGAACTGGGCTCGCCGGCCGACTGGTGGCACGAGTGAAGGAGTGGGCGGCCTCGGAGGGGGCAACCATCTTGAGCCTTGGCGTTCGGGACGACAACGCTCCGGCCCTGGCGGCCTACCGCAGCATGGGTCTCCGCCTTTCCGGAGAAACGATGCCCGAGGTCGGCCACCCGACCAAGGAGATCATCGTGCTGGAGTGTGACGTTGAACCGGCCTGATGGGTCAGGCGCCCCCATGCGGTCGCGAACGAGGCACGAGGTCCGTCGCAGCTGCGGTCGCGAATGAGGCGCGGTGTGTTCCCTCTGCAGGTTTCGCACCCCACGACGCTCTCAACGACACGAAAGCCCCAGAGACTCAGTCGGGCCACTCCCGCCGGCGGTCACGCGCCGGTGGCCCGTCGAGGGCCCAGGCCCGGCGCCAGGATGAGGCGTCGGGTCCGCGGTGCGCCAGCTCTGCGCCGGCCACCGGATCGGCCGCGCTGACCGAACGCCGGGCCTGCCACCAGTCGGAGTGGACCTCACGGGCCAGCGTGGCGACCGCCGCCTCGATCCGGTCCGAGAAGCGCCGCGTGTTCTCGCCCTCGTCGGGCGTCATGGGCGCCCCGAACAGGACAGCGATGGGGGAGCGCCGGAGTCGCTCGCCCCGGCGGTCCTCGGTCCCCGAGCCACCGGGGGCGCGGGCGCCGGCCTCGGACTTCTTGGGCAGCACGTGGCGCGTCCCGTGCAGGTACACCGGTACGACGGGCCTACCGGTGCGCTTGCCCAGGTACCCCGCGCTGGCGGCGTGGAAGGGCTGCGTCCAGCCGTCGGGCGAGCGCCCGCCCTCGGGGAAGATGACCAGGCTCCAGCCGTCCTCAATCAGCTCGGCCGCCGTGTCGGCCGACTTGCGGTTGACCCGGCTGCGTTCAATGGGGATGGCGGCCAGCGCGAACGACCACAAGACCGATTTCCAGGTGCGGTCGAAGAAGTAGTCCGACGCCGCGGCGACCACGGTGCGATGGCGGAACTCGACGGGCAGCGTCGTGAGCAGGAGCGGCGTGTCGATGTGACTGGCGTGGTTGGCGGCGAAGATGACCGGTCCCTCGAGGTGCTGCAGGTGCTCGAGCCCGCGCCGCGTGGCCGGTGCCAGGAGGTGGGCCGCCGGGCGTGTGAGGTTGTCGAGCACCATCGCCCGGGCCAGGCGCACCGGGTAGCGCCTCGACCACTCGTGGTCGTAGTCGAGGCCGACCTTGCGCTCGGGGTCGGGCCGCGGCACCGACGCCGGCCACGACGGCGCGGCGAGCGGGAAGCGGGCCGAGCGCACCCGGCCGAGCAGCGAGGAGGCCGCCGACGAGGGCGAGACGGACGGCGCCATCAGTGCACGTCCGCCATGAGGATCGGCGGGTTGTGCAGGTGAGTGAGCGTGGGGGACGGGCCCACGACGTCCTTCGCCATCTCGAGCGCGTCGTTCAGCGAGCTGGCGGGGGAGAAGCCGAGCCGGCGCACCGCCTTGGCGTCGCCACCCACGATGATCACCCGGCCGAGGTGCGCCAGCGCGTGGGCGCACCAGTACCACATGTAGAAGGGATGTACGCCGTGGTAGGCGTGGCCCGTGCGGTAGAGGTGGATGTACCAGGGGTCGGTGGCGAAGGACTCCTCGAACTCCTTGTGCATTTGCGTGGGGTCGACGGTCTGCGTCAGCACCTGCTCGTAGAAGTCGATGTAGCTCGGGTGGTGCCCGGGGTGAAACTCGGGTCGCGTCGGGTGGCGCATGATGACGACGCCGCCCTCGCGCACGAGCGGCTTGCCCCGGTACATGTTGAAGAAGTAGCCGAGGCCCAGGCAGGCCACCAGGATGGGGTTCATGATCGAGTTGACGTTGTAGGGGCAGATGAAGGGCAGCCCCATGGTCAAGATGTCGGTCTGCCCCGAAACGTCGACACCCTGCTGGGCCCACACGTTGGCCGTGGTCTGCGCGTGGACGGCCTCGACCTCACCGGCCTGCACCGAGCTCAGCGCGTGCGGCGAGCGGATGGAGTGGAAGATCTGGCGGGCCAGCCGCGGCGGCGTCTTGGCCAACGCGGCCGACGTGGCGGCGTAGGTGGCCCGGTCGCGCATCGACCACTCCCACTCACGCTTCTGCAGGAAGGCGAAGTTCGACGGGAACGTGTCGTTGTTCAGCGTCGTCTCGATCTGGAAGACCTTGACCCCCGAGTCGGCGATGAGACGGCCCATGCGCCAGTTGGACGTGTGCAGTTCCGAGGCGGGCTGGTCCATGAAGGACTTGGAGTGGCGCATCGTCTGGGGGTTGTGGTGGTGGCGCAGGCTCCGGTAGCTCGCCAGCCCCGTGGCCACGCTCTTGTGCCCGCCGTCCATGGACACGAGGTTGATGTTCACGTACACGAGCAGGTCGGAGGTGGCGGCCCGCTTGTTGATCTCGACCTCCTCGCCCTGGTCGGTCTGACCGATGAAGAGGAGGTTGTCGGGGTCCTCTGCGTCGTGCTGGGTCAGCCGGCCGTGCGGGGCGAAGGCGTCGTAGACCCGGTCGCCCAGGGCGTGGCGCAGCTCGTCCTCGGTCATGCGGCGGTGCAGCGCGAGCGCCGCCACCAACACCACGTCGTCCACGCCCGCCTCGGCGGCCAGATCGAGCACCGTCTCGATCACCATCTGTCGGACGTCGGGTGCTTCCATCGGCGGCAGCGGCAACGAGACGTCGTCGAAGCAGATCGTCAGCTTCATCCCCGAGTGGAGCAACGCCGGCAGCGGGTCGCGGTCGCCGAGCGGGTGCAGCAGGGCGTCGCGAATCGCCCGGTAGGGGTCCTCGATCCGATCGATCGGCTCGGGAGCGTAAATGACACGGCTCCCCTCGGGCAGCGTCTCGAGCGTGAAGCCCTCGCCGTTCCAGAACAAGGTCGGTGGTGCTGACTTGTCCACTTCGAGGACGAAGCCGGGTCGGCGGCTCATCGGGTGTGTCCTTTCCGTACGTCGAATGCGATCTTGACGGCGCCGCGCCGTCCGGCGGCGCCGGCGTGGGCGACCGCCTCTTCGAAACGGGAGAGCGGGTAGGTGGCCGACACGAGCCGGCCGGTGCCCAGCGCGGCCGCCAGCTCGAGTGCCAGGGCGAACGTGGAGACGCCTTCGGCCGAGCCCGCCACGCCGGCCCCCCGTTCGGTCCCGTAGGCGTACGCCCCGGCCAGTCGCACCTCGCGGTGCCACAGCGGCGCCAGGTCCACGGTCACCTTGCCCGGCATGCCGACCAGCGCCACCGTGCCCCGCGGGCGCACGATGGCCAGTGACTGCTCGATCGACTCGGGGCTCCCCACGCAGTCGAGCACCACATCGGCCCCATCCGACAGCGTCGCCGTCATCCCCGACGCACCGCCGTAGGAGAGCGAGCGCGTGTGGCGGCGCACGGAGCGCGACAGCTGGTCGGGCGGCAGCGCCTCGGTGCAGCCGAGCTCGCGGGCCAGTCGCTGTTGGTGCGGGTAGCGCGCCCCCACGAGCAGCGCGGAGGGCGACGGGCACCGCCCGGTCGTGGCCAGGTGCGAGACGGCGGCGGTGACCAGGAGCCCGAGCGTCCCCGCGCCGAGCACGGCGACGACGTCGCCCTCGGCGATCGGCGCCCTGAGCACGGCGTGCACCGCGCAGGCGACGGGCTCCACCGTCACCGCGTCCTCGTCGCTCAGCGCGTCGGGCACGGCGTAGAGCTGGCTCGCGTGCGCCACGAGCCCGGACGTCGACCAGCCGCCCCCGGTGTCGGCGCAGAACCCTGTCTGCAGCCCGGGCCGGATGTGGCCGAAGGCCAGGCGCCCGCAGTTCCCCACCTGCCCCGCCTGGCAGGCCGCGCACGGTGGCACGATGCCCCGGGCTACGCACCCGAGCACCGGCTGCAATACGACGCGGCTCCCCGCGGCCAACCGGGCGCCCTCGGCGCCGACGACGTCCTCGCCGACGACGCCGACGACCTCGTGGCCCGGCACGAACGGGAAGGAGACGATGTCTTCGAAGTAGCGCGAGCTGCGGCCGTCCAACGTCGCAAGGTCGGACCCGCAGATCCCCGACAGCACCGGGTCGACGTGCACCCAACCGTCGGCCGGCACGGATGGCGCTTCGCGCTCCACCAGTCGCAGCGGCCCGATGCCGGCGCCGCGCCCCGAGCCGAACGACGACACGACACGCGCCGCGGCGAATCGCGGCAGCGAGCGCTCGAACAACAGCGTGCTCATCGATCCATCACCGCCCCATCACGGCCTTGGGCGCCTTCACGTCGAACGGCCCGAGGGGGAGTGGGCGGTGCGAGCCGCCCTCGGCCTTGGCCCAGTGCTCGACGTGCCAGCCGCGCCGTCGGGCGATGGTCGACAAGCGCGCCTCGGGGTTGACCGCCACGGGGAACCCGACCGCCTCGAGCATGGCGAGGTCCGATGTCGAATCGGCGTAGGCGACCGACTCCTCGAGCGACAAGGCATTCTCCTCGGCGTAGTCCGCCAGGAGGAGCGCGCGCGCCTCGCCGATGGGCGGCAGCGTGGTCAGCTGTCCGGTCAGCCGCCCGTTGCGTACGCCCATCTCCGCGCAGACGATGTCGTCGAACAACGGCCGGATCGGCTCGATAATGAAGTCCAGCGCCCCCGTGATCAGCAGCGTGCGGTGCCCCGCCGCTCGATGCGCCCGTACCCTCGCGAAGCCGTCCGGGAACGACCGCGTCAACAGCTGGCGGTGGAACAGCTCCCACGAGTCCTCGCGCAGCCGCGCCACGGGCGCGTCCTCGAAGCGACGGTAGAACGAGCTCAGGAAGTCACCGCGGTCGCGCCGGTCGAGCGCCAGCAGTGTCGGCCCCTGGCGCGCGAGGTCGGCGACGAAGCGCGCTCGCCGCGCCGGCGGGAGATGGCGGCTGGCCAACCAGGCGTACGTGTCGACGACGTTCGACGACATGAGCGTGTGCTCGAGGTCGAACACGGCAAGATGCCGCTCCGGCGACAAGATCGCCCGCCGCTGCCGATCGGGCCGCTTCTCGACCACCGAGCGCCCCGGCTTTGTGCGCACCCGCGTGTGCTCCAGCACGGACGGCAGGTGGATCTCGAGCACGTAGTGGTCCCAGTCGATGACCCCGGGATCGAACCCGAACCGCTCGTGATCCTCGGCGTCACCCTGCTCCGACAGCTCGAGCAAATGGTCCACCCGATACCGCGCGTCGGTCTCGGTGTAGGCGCCGTACAACTCCACGTAGCCGAGGGCGCGCTTGGCCATCGCGTGGCGATCCTCGATACGGGCAGCCAACTGCGCCTGTCTGCCTCGGATCGGCAAGGCAGTGATCAGCTTTTCTGCGAACGTCATGAGCGCGTCCGCGCGCCGGAGCTGGCGCTGCACCCGCCCGCGCCCCGGGAACGACCACTCGGGCACGCTGATGGGTTGGCCGCGGTCGTCGTAAAGCGGGTTGCGCTGGAAGAAGCCGGTCGCGTTCTCGACCAGGCGTCCGTAGTGCAGCGGGTTCCGCACGCCCGAGGCGACGTGGTACACCTTCGGCCGCCCCGGCTCCGGCCCTCGCGCCGCGACCGCCAGTAGTGCCGCCACCACGAGGTCGACCGGGATCACGTCGATGATGCCCTCGGGCACGCCCGGGAATTCGGCGAGCAGCCCGCGGGCGTACGAGATGATGATCGGCTCGGCCATGCGGAAACCCCTGATCCACCCCGGACGCGGCTCGGCCACCGCGGACTCGATGATGGACGGCCGCACGAACGTGATCGGAACCTTGCCCTCCCACTGCTCGACGAGTGCCTTCTCGCCGAGGGCCTTGGTGAACGGGTAGGCGTCGGGCCAGCCGAGCGAGAGGGCGCGGGCGGTGCCCGCCTTGACCAACTCGTCGCTCACCCACTCCTCGCGCAGCCTTTCGGCGCGTGAGGCGATGAGATGGTCGCCGGCCGCGCCGACCTCTGAGCGGGCCTTCTTGCTGAACTCTTTCAACTTGTCGGCCATGCGCGAGTCGGATTGCAGGTCGTCACGCAGGCGGCGGGCGAAGGCGACCTCGTCCTGCCACGGCACGTCGAGGGTGAAGGGGTTCTCGCTGAGCAGCTCCTCCTTCGCTTCGCCCTGGTGCGTACTCGCGACATAAGCGGTCGAAACCGCGATGAGGTGGGCATTGGAACCGCACTCCGCGATCGCGGCCGCCACTCGCGACGGCCCGAGCAGGTTGATTTCGACGGCCTGCGTCAACGGCGCGTCGAAGGACACGGTCGCGGCGGAGTGGATGACGACGCCCGCTGCCGCCAGCGCGGCACGCCCCTCGTCGTCGAGCCCCAGGCCGTCCTGGCCGACGTCGCCCGCCACGGCACGGACCCGACGGGACACCTCGTCGGCGAACCGGTCGCCGAGTTCATGGCGGAGGCGGTCGAAGCAGTCGTTCTTGATGACCTCCCGGGCGAGCCGTGCGCTGGCGTCGGCCCGGCGCCCTGGTCGGATGAGAACGGTTATCTCGGCCTCGGGGAGGCAGCGCAGGATCCGCTCGACGAGCGCCGTGCCCAGGAACCCCGTGGCGCCCGTGATGAAGAAGCGCTTGCCGCGCAGCTCCCGCTCGATGGGCATCAGAAATGTCTACCACCGCCGGCCGAATCTGTCTACCATTTGGTAAGTGCCCAGCTCCTCCACCAGCGACCGCATCCTGGACGCCGCCCTGGCCTCGTTCG
>DASZLL010000122.1:0-2397 GCA_035552395.1 Acidimicrobiales bacterium | reverse complement strand
GCCGCGAGGGAGACGCGACGCGATCTCCTCCGCCCTGGCCCACGCCCGGCCGGCGCGGGATCTCGGCCCGGGGGGCCGAGCCCGAGATCCGCGACGGAGGCGTCGAAGTGGGTCATGTCGGCGGGTGGAGGTGGGGTGCGTGTCCGCTAGCCGCTGGCGGTGGAGACGCCGAGGTTCTGCTCGACCTTCGCCACGATGCCGGTCTGGGGGTCGAAGAACTTCGTGTTGACGCTGGTCCAGCCGCCCAGGTGGTCGATGGTGAAGAGTGTCTTGGGCTTGGGGAAGTTGAACGTCTTCGCCACCGAAGGCAGCACCGGGCGGTAGCCCTGCTGGCCCCACACCTTCTGGCCGGCCGGCGAGAGCAGGTAGCTGACGAAGGCCTTGGCCGACGGGCTCGCCGTCTTGGTCACCGCGATCGGGTTCTCAATCAGGAGCGTCTGCGGCGGGGTGATGATGTCGACCGGCTCACCCTTGCTCTTGGCGTAGAGCGCGTCGCTCTCGTAGTCGAGCAGCACGTCGCCCTGGCCCGAAAGGAACGTCTGCAGCGCGGCGCTGCCGCTCGAGGGCTGGGCCACCGCGTTGTGCAGCAGCTGCGACAGGTAGGTCTGCGCCTGGGCGGAGGACTTGCCGAGCGCGAGCTCGGCGCCGTAGGCCGCCATGATGTTCCACTTCGCGCTGCCCGAGCTGAACACGTTCGGTGTGATCACACCGACCCCCGGTTTCACCAGGTCGGCCCACGTCGTGATGTGCTTGGGGTTCCCCGGTCGCACGATGAAGCTCACGATGGAGTCGGTCACCATGCCCTTGGTGGCGTTCGTGTCCCACGAACTGGACACCAGGCCGGCCTTGACCAGCTTCGCCATGTCGGGCGCGAGGGAGAAGTTGATGACGTCGGCCGGCAGCCCGTCGACCACCGAGGTGGCCTGGGTGCCCGAGGGGCCGAAGGAGCCCGACACGGTGACGCCGCTGCCGTTCTTGGTCTGGGCGAAGTCGGCATCGAGCACGGTGTAGGCCGGCTTGGGGGTCGAGTACGCGACCAGGTTGACGGTGCCGCCGCTTTGGGCGCCGGCGGTGGTCGGGAGGGCGGCCAGCGCGAGCGGCGCGGCGCCGAGGGTGGCCAGGGCGAGGCTCCGCCCGAGGGCGCGCCGGGATCGGCCCCGGGGGGCTCGGGGCGCGGACGGCTGGGTTCGTCTCGTGTGCATTGAAGCAGACTAATACACGCGGGTTACTAAATCCAAGTTGTTTAGTCAGGTTTAGGCGTCTGGGAGCGGGCTCCCTGTTGAGGGGCTTGTGCGGTCCTTCTGGCGGGAGGGGGGTGGCGGGGCCCTGTGCTCTGAGGGATACGCACAGACGTAGGCAGATACCTCGCGGCGGCACGTCGGTGCGTCGTCGGGGCCGGAGGCTGCTCCCCCCGGTCCGATCCGGAGAACGACCTGATCAGACGGGTTCTCCGTCGAAGCCATCGTCGTCGTCACCTGCGTCGCCTTCGTCACCGGGCGAGGTCTGCCAGCGCTCGAGCCAGCTGCCGAGCCGGCGTCCTACCTCCTGGACGCCGCCGGCCGCCCGCTCGAGGATCCGGGAGAATCGCTCGCGGTAGTGGGCCACGGCGTCCTCGAACTCCTCGGAAGGGGGCGGCTCCTGCCCTCGGCGGGCGTAGTCGCCGTCGCGGATGCGGTCGTAGGCGCCGGTCTGCACCCACTCCATGAGCTCCTTGACGCGCTTGACCGCGACGGGGTGGGTCAGGTTCAGCTCCGACCAGAAGCGCGTGTGGCGCGAGAAGAGGTCGTCCTCGCTGTCGTAGTCGGCGCACTGCTGCAGGAAGACGTCGAAGTTCATGCCGGGCACGGACCCGCCGGCCAGGGCCATCAGCACGCGGCACGGCTGTAGCGGGTCGGCCATCACGAGTGCGGCGGCGCGGTCGGCCGAGAGCTCGGCGGCCCGGTGCCACTCCAGGAGCGCCAGGTACATGGCGCGCACCGGCAGGCCGAGCAGTAGCGAGCGCGGCAGCGCGCCCTGCATGAATTGGCTCAACAGCAACAGAGCGGTCGTGTAGTAGTAGTGCTCGGACAGCACGTGCGAGAGTTCGTGGCCGAGGACGGTCTCGACCTCCTTGGGGTCGAACGAGCGCAGCATCGAGGAGTTCACGACGACGATGGGGGTCTTGGCCCCGATCGTCATGGCGTTGATGTCGGCGTTGTTGATGACGTAGAGGCTCGGCGTCTCGGGGAGATCGAGGATCGTCGCGCAGCGCACGTAGGTTCCCCAGACCTCGGGCACCTGGCCCGGCCCCAGGCGGATGGCGTTGCCCATCACGATCTGGCGCAGCCGCCGCTCGTGGCCCAGGTCGGTCAGGCGCTTGACCACCGTGTCGAGCAGCGGGACCGAGTGCAGCGCGGA
>DASZLL010000121.1:0-22989 GCA_035552395.1 Acidimicrobiales bacterium | reverse complement strand
AGCCTGGTGGCCCCGGTCGTGGGCATGGCGGCCGACAACGTCACCAACGGCTACTGGCTGGCCGCCGCTGACGGTGGGATCTTCACCTTCGGCGGGGCTTCGTTCCTCGGGCGGTTGATCAGCCTGCTCTAAAGGACGCCGCGGGCGGTGAGATCCTCGAGCTCTGCCACGCTCAGACCCACCAGGCCGCACCAGACCTCTTTGTTGTGCTCACCCAGCCGGGGCGCGCCCGCCGGCACGGTCCCAGGGTTGTTGGTCAGACGTGGATAAGGCGCCTGCTGGCGCACCGCACCGATGACGGGGTCCTCGATGGGCACCAGGTCGCCGCGCGCCGCCATGTGGGGGTCGGCGAAGACATCGGCGGCGCTGTAGGCAGTGCCGACCGGCACGTCGTGCTCGACACAGCGCGTCGTGATCTCCGCGGCGGTGCGCGAGGACGTCCACGCGGCGACCATCCCATTGATCTCGTCGCCATGCGCGGCGCGCTCGGCCAGCGTGGCGAACCGAGGATCCCCCAGGAGGTCGGGCCGATCCATGGCTGCGCACAGGCGCGAGAAGTTGGCGTCGGAGCCGGCGACAATGCAGATGAAGGAGCCGTCGGCGGTGGGGTAGTTGTCGAGGGGCGCCGAGTGCGAGAGGCGGTTGCCCTCGCGCTGACGGACGAGGCCCAGGCGGTCGTACCCGGCGAGCGTCCACTCGAGGACGCGCAGGATCGCCCCGTACAGGGGCGCATCGATCATCTCGCCCGAGCCTGCCGAGGCCGTCGGTCCGGCGCCGCCGCCTGACGCGTCGCGTCCGTACAGTGCGGCCACGGCGGCGAAGGCGGCGAACGTGCCGGTCAGGTAGTCCGAGATGGTGACGCCTGGTCGCACCGGTGGCCGGTCGGGCTCGCCGGTGAGGTGCAGCAGGCCACCGAATGCGATGCCGAGGCGATCGAGGCCGGGCCGCGGCGCGTAGGGCCCCGACTGCCCGAAGACGCTGATGCGTACAAAGACGAGATCCTCAGGCAGGTCGGCGGGCCCGAGTCCCCAGCGCTCCATCGTGCCGGGCCGGAAGTTCTCGCACACGACGTCGGCCGTGGCCACGAGGCGTTTGAAGAGCTCCTTGCCCTCGGGGTGACGCAGGTCGCAGGTGATGCCGCGCCGGCCTCGCCCCTCGACCGACCACGACAGCGAATAGTCCGGGCCGTCTTCCACAGGGACGAACGGGCCCATGGTGCGCATGAAGTCACCCTCGCCCGGCAGCTCGACCTTGATCACGTCGGCACCGAGCTCGCCGAGCAGCCCGGCGCAGAACGGTGCGGAGATCCGGGTGCCGACGTCGATCACCCGGATGCCGCGCAGCGGCCCGCCCGTGACGCCGCCCGTGACGCCGCCCGTGACGCCGCCCGTGATGTCACTCACGAGGACGATTGCGGCTGGCCCTGCTCCCGTTCCGCGATGACGTCCTTCATGGAACCCTTCGCCTTGCGCGCGGCCAGCGCGTCGAGCGCGGTGGCCGAGTTGTGCACCCAATGATGGGCCATGAAGTGGTACTTGAACGCGTCGCGCTTGCCCATCAGGTTGGCCGTCTGGTTGAGCGTGTCCTTGACCGTCTGCGCGGTGACGGGCGGGACGAGGGCGACCCGGTCGGCGAGCTGGCGCGTCTTGGCCTCGAGCTCGGCCCGGGGGACGACGCGGTTGACCAGCCCCAGGCGCCAGGCCTCCTGGGCGTCGATCGTGTCGCCGGTGAAGAGGAACTCCTTGGCCTTGCGGATGCCGAGCTCCCAGGGCTCGACGAGCAGCTCCACCCCGGCGCCGGTCAGGCGAAGCACCGGGTTGGAGAAGACGGCGTCATCGGCCGCCACGATGAGGTCACACATGGCGGCCAGCATCAGCCCGGCCGCCACACAGCTGCCCTGCACCGCGGCGATCGTCGGCTTGCGAAAGTCGTGAATACGCAGGCAGCGGTCGAAGTACATCGTCTTCTCGTGGTGGAACTTGCCCTCCGGTGTCTCGCGCATGGCGACCCAGGGATCCGACCCGTCCCCGGCCACGAGGGCTTTGAGGTCGTGCCCCGAGGAAAAATGTTTCCCCGCACCGGCCAGGATCACGACGCGCACGGCATCGTCCGCATCGGCCAGGTCGAACGCGGTGTCGATCTCGTCGATCATCGTAGAGTCCTGGGCGTTGGCGACGTCCGGCCGGTTCATGGTGATCGTGGCCACGGCGCCATCGGTTTCGTATCGGATCGTCTCGAAGCTCGGTGCCATCTCGGTCATCCTCCTGCCGCCATCCTGTCGTGTCGCGTCATCAGCCCGGGACCGGGTCAACTCCGGGGCAGCCCGAGGACCCGCTCGCCGACGAGGGTCCGTTGGATCTCGTTCGTGCCCGCGAAGATCGACGACGCCTGGTAGTAGAGCCACGAGCGCTGCCAGGCCCCGTTGGCCGGGTTCCCCGGCGCCCCTTCCCACAACGGCGACGCCTCACCAAGCACCTCGAGCGCGGTCCGGTGCAGGCGCTTGGACATCTCGCTCCAGAACAGCTTGAGGGCACTGCCCTCCGGACCAGGTGCCTCACCCTTCGACAGGCGGGTGAGGGAGCGCCAGTTGTGCAGCTGGAACAACCGGACCTCGGTCGCGGCCTGCGCCAGTTCCTGGCGCAGGCGCCAGTTGTCGAAGCTCCCGTTGTCGTGCGCCAACCGGAGCAGCTCCTCGATGAGCTGCGTGTGGATCACGAGCTGGCGCGGGTTGATGCCCCGCTCGTGTGTCAGCGTCGACCCCGCCACCGACCAACCCTCGCCCTCGGGGCCCACACGACGGTCGGAGGGAATGAACACGTCGTCCATCTCGACCTCGTTGAACTCGGCTTCGCCGGTCGACTGCACCAACGGATGGACGCCGACGCCCTGAGCGTGCATGTCCACGATCAACGCGGTGATGCCCTGCTGGCGCTTCGGCGCGTCAGGGTCACTCCGGGTCAGGCAGAGACCCCAGTCGGCGAACTGGGCGTACGAGGTCCAAACCTTCCGCCCGGTCACGCGGTAGCCACCGTCGACCGGGACGGCGCGCGTGGTGAGCGACGCCAGGTCGCTGCCGGCGTCCGGCTCGCTGAACAGCTGGCACCAGAGCTCGTCGGCCGAGAGGATCCGCGGCAGGAACCGAGCCTTTTGCTCGTCGGTGCCATGAGCGAGGAGCGTCGGGCCGACCAGGTTGATGCCGATGCGACCGACCAATTCGGGCGCGCGCGCCCGGGCCAGCTCCTCGATGACCACATAATTCTCGAGGGCACCCAGTCCCCGCCCGCCGTACTCCTCGGGCCAGGTCACGCCCACCCAGCCGGCCTCGGCCAGGTCGCCCTGCCAGCGGCGACCGAACGCGACCGTCTCGTCGAGGTCGCTGAAGCGGGGAGGCAGGCCGACGCCGTAGGGCCACGGGAGGTGCTCGGTGAGCCAGCCCCGGAAGGCGTCGCGCAGCACCTCCTGTTCGGCGGTGGAGCGGAGATCCATTCGCCGCAGCATGGCACAAGGGCCTTCCGGGCTGACACCTGTGTCAGTGATGACCGTAGACTCCGCCGCCGTGGACTTCGACCTTTCGGCCGATCAACAGGCTTTGCGCGAGGCGGCGGCGACGCTGCTCGACGGCCGGGCGGGGCACGACACACTGCGGGCACGGGTGGGGACCGGCGCCGTCGTCGGCACCTTGCCCAGCGCGGGCGACGCGTCGGCGGAGACTGCTTCGGCGGACGCCCCGCGTGCCTATGACGCCTCCGTCTGGGACGCCATGGCCGAGCAGGGGTGGCTCGCCACGGAGCAACCCGAGGACGAGGGCGGTCTCGGGCTGGGCCTGGTCGAGGTCGCGGTGCTGTGCGAGGAGCTGGGCCGCCGGCTGGTGGCCGCCCCCTTCCTCCCTTCCGTCGTAGCGCTCGGCGCGCTGAGCGGACCCGACGCCCGCGCCGACTCGGGGACCAAGGAGTGGCGCGAGGCGCTCTGCTCGGGCTCGGCGATCGGCTGCACGGTGGTCGCCCCCATCGGACGCATCGTCGTGACCGACGGGGGAGCGGAGGGCGAGGTGCGCTTGGACGGCGAGACGCCGCCGGCGCTCTACGCCCCCTCGGCGGACGTGGCCGTCGTGGTCGCCGAAGGCGCCGTCTATGCGGTGGATTTGCGCAGCGCGGGGCAGCCCGAGCCTCTGGCCGCGATGGACCGCACGCGCGAGCTCGGTGTCCTGGCTTTCGACGGGACCCCGGCCCGCCGCGTCGGGGGCGCCGACGCCGCCGCCCGGACGCTCGATCGTGCCGCGACCCTGGCCTCGGCGGAGATGCTCGGCGCGGCGGACCAGGTGCTGTCGATGTCGGTGGGGTACGCCAAGGACCGGGTGCAGTTCGGCAAGCCGATCGGCTCGTTCCAGGCGGTCAAGCACATGCTGGCCGACGCGCTCGTCGACGTGGAGGGGATGCGCTCGACGGTGTACTACGCGGCGTGGTGCGGGGCCGCCGCCGATCCCGACCGCTCGCTCGCGGCAAGCATGGCCAAGGCCTGGTGTTCCGACGCATCTCGCCGCGTCATGGGAACCGGGCTCCAGGTGCACGGCGGCATCGGCTTCACCTGGGAGCACGACATGCACCTCTACGTGAAGCGGGCCCAGCTGGACCAGGTCAGCTTCGGCGACGCCTCGCTCCATCGGGATCGCATCGCCGCCATCTTGCGCACCCGCTTGGAGTCAGGCCAGGCGCTGTCCTGAACCCGTCGCCGGGAGATGGTGCCTAGCGCGCCAGCGAACGGACCAGCACCCCGCCGATCTTGATGAAGACGAGGGTCTCGCCTTCGATCCCGTGCGCTGCCGCCTGCCCCGAGCCCAGCGTCTGGGCCGGCACCACGACCCGCACCCCGGCCGCCACGAGGTAGCCCGAGCGGATGATGACCGTCTCGTCCACGTTGCCCCGGGCGTGCAGGACGTGGGGCTCGCAGGTCGTCCCTCCCGTTCGGGGTACCCGGGCTGTGTAGTCGGCCAGGGTCTCCGTCCGCGCGTAGTTGTTTCCCTTCACACTCCACGCCGCCGAGCCTCCGACCATCGCGGTGTACGCACTCAACGCGCACGAGATCGCGGGCTGACGGAGGACCGTCAGCTCTTTGGACTTGGTGCCGACCGGGTAGATCACCATGCGATCCGGTGCGACGTAGTCGAGGAGGCGTGTCTGCGACAGGGTGCCGGCCTTCGGTCCGGCCGCCAGCGTGTTGACCAGGTTCATCACGAACGACGTCGCTCCCGTGGGGGAGCCGAAGGTCTTGGCGGTTGCGTTCTGCACCACGATCGTCGTGGCGTTCGGAGCCGACGCCGCACCGACGACAGCGAACACGGCGCTCCCTACCGCCAGCACGGCGAGCAGCACCAATGGAATGAGGTTGCGGCGAGGCATCTGTAGCACGCTAGTTCGCTGGTTCTGGGTCCCGAATTCTCGGCGTACCCCGAAAAGACAGAAAATGCTGAGAAGGCCGCAGCCGTAGAGAACGGAGCTACGTCGTTGCGGCGGCCTGACGCCGCAACGCGGCCCGGTCGGCCTTGCCCGAGCCGAGCAGCGGCAATCGTTCGAGCCGCACGACTTTCTCCGGCGTCTTGAAGGTGGCGAGGCCCCGGGTGGAGAACCAGCGCCGGCACTCGTCGAGGTCGAAGGGCGCGGCCGACTCCACGAAGGCGGCCACCCGCTCACCCATGAGCGGGTCGGGATACCCGACGGCGACGGCGTGACGGACGTCGGGGTGCGCCTCGAGGGCCGCCTCCACTTCGGAGGCCGAGATGTTCTCGCCGCCGCGGATGATCACGTCCTTGAGGCGGCCGACGATGCGCAGCCAGCCCTCGGCGTCCACCGTGCCGAGATCACCCGTCTTGAACCAGCCGCCGGGCGCGACGACCGCGGCCGTCTGGGTGCGGTCGGCGTAGCCGGCGAACAGCTCGGGCCCGCGCACCCACAGCTCGCCGGCGGTGCCGGAGCGGAGTGGCGCACCGGTCTCGGGATGCGAAATTCGGATCTCCACGTGCCCGACCGCCCGCCCGTCGGTATCGCGGGCGTTTTCGAAAGGATCGTCGTTCGTGCTCGTCGTCACCGTGGGCGCCTCGGTGGAGCCGTACGTGCGCTTGACGCGGCAATCGAAAACGCGCGCCGTGTCCTCGACGAACGCCGGCGTCACCGACGCGCCACCGCTCGAGATGAGCCGGACCGACGACACATCCGCTCCCGCACCCGCCGAGCTGCCCAGCGCGGTCCCCATGGCGATGAAGAAGGTGGGCGGCCCGGCCATGAACGAGATCCGCTCGCGGCCGACGAGCACCAGGGCGTGCTCGGGATCGAAACGCCGCATCAGCGCCGCACGCATGCCGGCGGCGCCCGGGACAAGCACGCCGTTGAGCAGCCCGGCGATGTGCGCCATGGGGGCCGGCACCAGCACGGCGTCATCCGGGCCGAGGTCGTGGACCCGGGTCATCAAGGACGCCTTCCAGCTCAGCGCGCGGTGGGTATGCAGCACCGCCTTGGGGACGCCGGTCGAGCCGGAGGTGAACAGGACAAGTGCGACGTCGGACGGCAACGCGGCACCGGCCCCCACCGGCACCGGTGCACCGCCCAGCGCGTCGGCCAGCGCGGCCGGGTCCGACAGCACGTGGGGACCGAGCTCGAGCACGAGCGCCGGGTCGATCTGGGCGAGGGCCCCATCGACCTCGGCCGGACCGAAGGAATGGAGGAGCGGCGCCGCCACCGCGCCGAGCCGCCAGCACGCCCGGGCCAGCACCGCGGCCGCCAGGCTGTTGGGCACCTGCCACGCCACCGCCGCGCCCTTGGTGGCCCCGCGTTCCCTGAGGCCGCCGGCCACCGCGCCGACGAGTGCATCGGCTTGGTCGGCCGACAGACGGGTGTCCCCGTCGACGATTTCGCCGCCGCGCGCCGAGATGAGGGTGTCGAGCGTCGACACGTCCCAGGGTCCGCCCGGCCGGCGGTAGACGCGAGCCTGGCTCGGCACCCAGGTCGCTCGAAGGCGTGCCGTCACGGCAGGGCACCCTACCTGCGTCCCAGTAGCCTGACGCCGATGTCAGCCCCGCGGCCAGGCGCGAAGACGGGACACGCGTGGACCTCGCGCTGAAGAAAGAGGACGAGGAGTTCGCGGCCTCGTTCCGGGAGTGGCTGGGGCGGCACGAGCATCGCCCGCCCGCGTTCGTCGACCTGGCCGATGAGGTCGCCTGGGGTCGGGAGTGGCAGGCGACGCTGGCGGCCGATCGCTGGGTCGGGGTGCACTGGCCCGAGGCGTACGGTGGGCGCAGCGCGACGCCGGTGCAGGTCGCGCTGTACCAGAGCGAGTACGCCCGCGCCCAGGCCCCCCAGCCGGTGAATCGGGTCGGCATCAACCTCGTTGGCCCGACCCTCCTCGCCCACGGCAGCGAGGACCAACGGCTGCGCTACCTGCCGCCGATCCTCTCCGCCGAGGAGATCTGGTGCCAGCTCTTCAGCGAGCCCGACGCCGGGAGCGACTTGGCCTCGTTGTCCACGCGGGCGACCCCGGTGGACGGCGGGTACGTCGTCACGGGACGGAAGGTGTGGACGTCCTACGCGCAGTTCGCCAGCTGGGGGCTCTGCCTGGCCCGCACCGAGCCCGACGCGGCGCGACCACAGCAGGGCATCACCGCGCTCATCGTCGACATGTCGGATCCCGGTATCGACGTGCGCCCGCTGGTGCAGATGACCGGCGACGCGGAGTTCAACGAGGTGTTCCTGACCGACGTGTTCGTCCCGGCGGAACATCTGATCGGGAGCGAGGGCCAGGGCTGGACCGTGGCCGGGTCGACGCTGGCGCACGAACGGGGGACCAACTTCCCGTTCAAGGAGCAGGTCGTGCACGAGACGTACCTGGCCCGGCTCTACGACGAGGCGCGGGCCAACGGCTCGCTTGACGATCCGATGGTGGCCGACGCCCTCGCCCGTGCCTACGTCGAATTGGGCGTCTTACGCTTGCACAACCTGAGGACGCTGACCCGTCTCGGGCGCGGCGAGGAGCCCGGGCCGGAATCGAGCTGGATCAAGCTGACGTGGACCTCTATGACACAGGGCATGGCCGAGGCAGCGCTGCTCGTCACCGGCCGGGATCCCACCTCGTCGGCCTCGGGCCCGTGGGCGCGCCAGTGGCTCTGGAGCAAGGCGGCCGGGATCGCCGGCGGGACGTCCCAAGTGCAGCGCGACATCATCGCCGGACGGATCCTGGGCCTACCTCGCTGACGCAAGGCGACGGCCGGGGCCGGGCTCGGGCCGGGCTCGGCCAGGCCTAACCTGGCGCCATGCGCGAAACGGACCCGTGGTCCCGTCGTGCCGCCGAGAACCTCGCCGCGGCGAAGCTCGATCTGGCCGCCGCACATCCCGAGCACGACGCGGACCGGGCAAGGTTGCTCAAGGCGCTGCTCGAGTGCCAGGCGGACATCCTCGTGTACCGGCCGGCCGAGCAGCACTACGCGGTCGGCTTCGGTGGGTGGGCCGACTCCCGGCATGTGGCGGTGGTGGTGCCCGGCGTAGGCGACGGCACCAACATGTGCGCCGACTGGATCCCGGGCGCGCGCCACCTCTTCGAGGCGGCCGAGGCGACCACCGTGATCCTTTGGAAGGGGTACGACAACCCGGCCGACCTGCTGGCCGCGGCCGCCGGGTCCATCGAGTGCACCGACGTGCTGGTCAACGCGGCCATGGACCTGACCGAGTTCGTGGCGTCGCTGCCGATCGGGACCGAGCACTCGGTCACGATCGTCGCCCACAGCTTCGGCTCCGTGGTGACGGGCGCCGCCTTGGCCGACTGCGGCCTGCGCTGCACCGACGTGGTCGTGGCCGGCAGCCCGGGCATGACGGTGGACGACCTGCGCCAGCTCCACATGGAGCAGTCCCACTTCTTCGCCGAGCAGGCGCCGGGCGACGCCATCGCCGAGCTCGGCATCTTCGGCTCGGCACCCTCGGCGCCGACGTTCGGCGGTCAGCGGCTGCGCACCAACGGTCCCGATCACCCCGTCGTCCACGCGCACTCGAGTTACTTCGAGCCCGGCTCGCAGGCGCTGGAGAACATCGTGAGCGTGGTGACGGGCCGTTACTCGGACGTCGTGCGCCACCGCTCGACGGCGGCGGAGTCGGCGGGGGCCTTCGTCGCCTGGTGGCTCCGCTTGCCGGTGCTGCCCGTGCGGGCAGCGGGGCGCCACTATCGCGGCCCAGGCTTCCGCGTCATGGTGAACGCGACCAGGCTCGTCGAGTTCGGGGCGTCGCAAACGGGCAACCTGGTCTGCGACGCGCTCGATGAGAGCGGGCGGGCCGCCGCCTGGTTGGCGCACCGGGTGGTGGGCGGGCCTGCGGTCGACCGTGTACCGCCGATGTGAGCAGGCTGACCAGGGTGATCGGCCGGATTCGGGCTGGAATCCGAACCTGACAGCCGTGTCAGCAAATGAGGTCACGGCCACGCTACGTTGGCCCGATGCCCGTCTGGCTGAGCGAGCAGGAGTACGCGACCCTGCGGGCGGCGTGCGGACAGATGATGCCCTCCGATACGGGTGGGCCCGGAGCCGACGAGGCCGACGTCGCCGACTACATCGACACCCTCCTCGGCGCCTTCACCTTCGAGCCGCCCCGCATCTGGGCGGGCGGGCCGACCTCGGGACGCCATGGCGGTGCGGCAGGGTTCGGTGACTTCGTCTCGCTGTCGCGGCTGGACGAGCTGGCCTGGCGCATGCGCATCGAGGGGTCCTTGGGCGTGGCCGAGCGTGAGTTCAATGGCCCGGTGATCGGCCTGCAGCAGCGGTACCGGGACGGTCTCGCAGCGCTCGGCTCGGACTTCGTCGACGTCGGCCGCCCGGAGCAACGGCGCCGGCTGCGCGCCGACGACGAGTTCCGCGAGCTGTTGTGGGAGCACTGCTGCGAGGGCATGTACGGCGCGCCCGAGTACGGCGGCAACCGCAACGGCATCGGGTGGTCGTACATCGGCGTCGAGGGCGACGTGCAGCCGCGCGGCTTCAGCGACGCCGAGGTGTCCGAGCCGTGAGCGGCGCCGCCGACGCCATCGTCATCGGCTCCGGCCCCGGCGGTGCCACCGTCGCCGAGGTGCTGACACGCGCCGGCTGGTCGGTCGTGATCATGGAGAAGGGCCGCAACCACCTGCTCGACCCCGAGGACCCGACCCGCCCGGCGGGCGACTACTCCAACGACGAGATCAAATTCATCTCGCGGCACTTCCTCGGCCCCGACCCGCTGGTCGAGCCGCGTGCGTTCCGCCGCAACGCCGGCGAGGGCGAACACACGCACGTCGGTGAGGTGAATTCGATCCCGACGACGGTCGGCGGCGGTGGCACGCACGCCGACGGCAAGGTGCCGCGCTTTCGCGAGGAGGACTTCCGGCTCCATTCGCTGCTCGGGCCGCAGCCCGACGCGCACGTCGAGGACTGGCCGCTCGACTACGCCGAGCTCGAGCCGTTCTACGCGGAGGTCGAGCGCGCCATCGGGGTGGCCGGCCGCGCCGGTGCCAACCCATTCGCCGCGTGGCGGTCGGGCCCGTATCCCATGCCACCCGGGGCACCGATGTACGGCGCCGTCCTCTCGTCGGCGGCCGCCGAAAAGGTCGGCCTGCACCCCTACGAGGCGCCGACCGCGGCGAACAGCATCGCCTACGACGGGCGGCCCGCCTGCAACAACTGCGGGTTCTGCGCGTTCTTCGGGTGCCCCATCCACGCCAAGGGCGACCCGGTCGCCTTGCTGACCAAGGCGATGGCGACGGGGCGGGCGCAGCTCATGTCCGAGACCTTCGTGAGCCGGATCCTCACCGACGGGCGCCGGGCGACGGGGGTCGAGTACGTCGACGCCGACGGCGCCACCCACAGCAAGGACGCCGGGCTCGTGGTGGTGGCGGGCGGCGCCATCGAGACGCCGCGCCTGCTGTTGCTGTCGGGCGTCGATCACCCGGCCCTCGGACGCCACTTGATGGTGCACTTCCAGACGATCGTGGTGGGCCATTTCCCGGCGCTCGGCCTCCACCCGCAAAAGGGGCGGTCGGTCACCCACGTCCACGACGACGCCATGGTGCAGGACGACGCCGCGCGCGGCGCCGCCGCCGAGGCCGGCCTGCCCTGGTTCCGCGGCGGCCTTGTCGAGCACAGCGGGGGCGGGCTGCCGATCATGTCGGCGCGCCATTCGCCCTGGGGCCGGGCCCACGCACAGGCCATGATCGACGGCGACCTGCGCGACCACATGTGGGCCTTCATCATGCAGGGCGAAGACCTGCCCTATGCGACCAACACGGTGGACCTCAGTCCCTCGATCCGTGACGCCCGCGGCTACCCGGTGGCGCGAGTCACCTACGAGCCGGGGGCGCACGAGCTGGCGGCGTCCAAGCACCACGGCAAGATCCTTCAGAGCGTGCTCGAGGAGATGGGCGCCGAGTACGTGATCCACACCTCGTCGCCGGGCGTCTCGTATCACGGCATCGGGGCGACGCCAGTTCCGGAGAGCCGCCACGTCATCGGCACGGCGCGCATGGGCGACAACCCTGACACCGCGGTGTGCGACCGCTGGGGCCGCGTGCACGCATTCGACAACGTCATCGTGGCGGACTCCTCGGTCTTCGTCACCGCCAGTGGCTACGGCCCGACACTCACCCTGGTCGCGCTGGCGGCGCGGGCGGCCCACCACCTGGCGGGCACGAAGCCGACGGGGCCCGTCGGTGACGAGGCCGACGACGCCGGCGCCACTGGACCCAGCGCTTCGACGACCTGACACCCGCCCCCCGATTGCAACCGGCCGACGACCCGGCGGGCAACCGAGGCGGAGAAGGCTGACCCGCGAAAAGCAACGGATGCACGACCTGCGGACGTCCGAATCCCGGGCGCCCGAGCGGAAGGGGAGTCAGCATGCTTACGGCAGAACGTGTCGACATCATCGCCCTACTCGAGGGCCTGCCTCCGTTCTCGACCTGCACGACCGAGGTGCTCACGTCGTTCGTGGCCCACGACGCCATGCGGGCCCACTGCGGACCCGGCGAGACCCTGTGCGGGCTGCAGCAGGACCACAATCTCTACGTCCTCATCTCGGGCGACGCCCTGTTGCGCGTCGGTCCCGACGTCACCATCAGCCTGGAGCCGGGCGACTACTTCGGCCAGCAGGCCCACCGCCAGCACCGGATCGCCGGCACCGTGGTCGCGCTGACCGACGTCGAGGTGCTGGTCGTCGGTCCGCAGGACCTGGCCCGCCTGGAGCTGGCCTCCTCGGCGTCGCGGCACCCGTCGCGGCTCGAGCTGCCCGTGGAGCTGACCGTCCTGGGCACCCGTCATCGTCGGGCCTTCCGCCGCAGCAACTGAACACCACTCCCGAGTCGCCGACCGCTTCGTCCGACCACTTCACCCGGCCGTTTTGGACGGGTTCGGACAGCGGTGGCGGTTCAGGGCAACAGGCTGGTGGTGATCCCGCCGCCCGTGAGCGGCACGCACGGCGGTGGGGTGGATGAGTAGCTGACGGTGGCGCCGCTCGCCGCCGCGCTCGTCCCGGCCGCGCTCGTCCCGGCCGCGGTCGTCACCGTGACCGGCGTCGTCCCGCGGCCTGCGGGGGCCGTTACCAACAGGTAGTTGCCCGAGAGCACGGTGAACGAGGTGGCGGGCGCCGTACCGAAGTGGACCTGCGTGCTCACGTCGAAGCCACTCCCGCTGACCAGGACCACCCCGCCGCGGAGCGGGAGCGAGGTCGGGCCTACCTGGTCGACGGCCGGGGCCTCGTGGTCGAGCAGTGTGCGGTAGGCCGGCTCGAGTCCTGCGGCGGCCAGCAGAGTGGAGGGGACTTCGCCCGGTGGCAGCGTGTTGCACACCAACGTGCTCCCCTGCTGGGTCACGTCGACGACCAGGTCGCACGGGTACAGCGGCCCGAGCCGGGAGAAATAGTTCCCCACGAGTCGGATGTGGCCGACGGTATGGCAGCCGCCCGAGGCGAACGAGTCGAGCGGCTGGTCGTACACCACGTTCTGGGACAGATCGATGTACTGCGACCCCGTGTCGGTGTAGAGCGCGAAGTCCGTGTTCGTCCCGCCGTAGGTCACGTTGCCGCTGAGCACGAGCTGCCCGGCCCAACCGGTCGCCTGGCTGCCGTTGGTGTAGATGGCCCCGCCGTCGCCCAGGACCTGCATGTAGTCGTACAAGAGGTTGTCAGAGATCACGTTGCCGGAGTTGACGTTGGGGTCCGCGTTGGGGGTGAAGACGGTGGCGTGCCAGCCGGCCCAGCCCATGCTGATGGCCGAGTAGGGGACGTCGTCGATCTGGTTGTGCACGACGGAGAGATTCTGGGTGTAGCCGATCCAGATGCCGACGCCGCCGAGCCACTCGATCGCCACATCGTGGATGTAGTTGTCGGCGATGGTGTCGCCGGCGTCGATCTCTTCGTTGCCCGCGCCCACGTCGGCCGGCACCGGGTCGTTCGTGCTGCCCATCTGGATGGCCGAGCCCGAGATGTCGCTGAACTCGTTTCCCTGCACCAGGTCGTCCTGGCTGCCGTACTTGACGTCGAGCCCGCCGCCGCCCAGGTGGGTGAACGTGTCGCCCGACACCGTCACGTCATGGGCGGCCGACAGGACGACCGCGCCGGGCATGCGTGTCCACGAGGCATACGGACAGCTGCCCGCGGGCGTGACGTACTGGCACGTGCCCTGGTTTTTGGCGGCGCCGGCGCCCGTGAGGGTCCAATCGGCCTGCATCTCGGCGAAGCCGTCGGCCGTGTCGGGCTGCGTCCAGGTGGCGTAGGAGAACTGCAGGCCCGAGAAGGTGAGGTTGTGCACGGGGTTGGTCAGCGTGCCGCCGACGTCGAGCAGCGATTGGAGTGTCGGGACCGTGAAGCTGGCCGTCGCCATGTCCTGTCCGCTGGTCGGTTCGTAGAACATCTCGTCGAGCGTCGTATCGATCGTCCAGTGCCCCGGGCTCAGCAGCTCGTACGCGTTCTCGAAGAGCGTCGGCTGCGCCGCACCCGACAGGCCGCCGAACCCGCCTTGGGGCCCGTAGATCCACGCGAGCTCCTGCAGGCCGTCGGCCGGGAGGTGGAGGTTCCCCCAGCACGGTTGCTGCATGGTGATCACGTTGCCCTTCACCGACGCGATCGGGCACGACGTCTGGGTCCAGGCCCCGTTGCCGCCCTTGAAGACCGCCGACACGTTGGTGATGTCGCGCCAGCTGGCCAACACCGGCGACGACGCGATGAAGCCTGTCGTGGTCTGGAGGTAGTACGCCGTGGGCAGGCCCTGCGCACGCGGCACGCGCTGGCCGTCGACGTAGAGCTGCTCGGTGTCGAAGCCGCTCGGGATCGGCGCCGCCCAGATGTCCTTGGTCGTGTCGATCTCGTGCCAGCCGGTCACGGGCGCACCGCCGCTCAGCACCGGGTGCGCACCCGGCGCCGCCTCGTACACGACGTCGAAGCCGTTCGTCCCCGAATCCTGCGGGCCGAACGACAGCGGGCTGGTCAGGGCGTAGGTCCCGTTCTCGAGCAGCACATCGATGTCCGAGGTCATCGCCCCGTCCGACGACCGCACCGACGACTGGGCGCGCGCCAGCGAACACGGCGCCACCTGCGTGCACGCGCCGCCGCTCCCGTTGGGCGCGGCGAAGATCTGCAGTGGCGTCGGAGTGGCTGCCGCCACGCCCTCGCTGAACGGGGAAACGAAGGGCAACGCGACCACTGCGCCCACGACGGCGACGACGCAGAGCGCGCGCAACACCGCCGCGTCGATCCCGCCTGGTCCCCGCCCAGCTCCCGCCCGAAGCACTGCAAGGGGAGTGTAGTGCCGAGGCGAGTGCGGCCCCGATGGATCGAATACTGAACGCGGTGGTCAGCGCACGCCGCGGACGCTGAACGCGGCGCTTAGCGCACGCCTCGCGTCAGCAACATGGTGCCGGCGATGGGCCCGCCCCCGTTGGCCACGGCGGCGACCTCGACCGGTCGGCCACCCGGGCGCACGACCTGGCGCGCGTCCCCCTCGCCGCGCAGCTGCACGCACGCCTCGTGGATCAGGCCGAAGCCGTGGAGCCGCCCACCGGAAAGCTGGCCTCCCGCCGTGTTGAGCGGCAGCACGCCGTCGCGCGCGATAGCGGCGCCGCCTTCGACGAACGGTCCGCTCTCGCCGCGCCCACAGAACCCCAAGGCCTCGATCCAAGTGATCGCGAGGATGGAGAACCCGTCATAGAGCTGCGCCGTGTCCACGTCGGCCGGCGTCAGCTCGGTGCGTTCCCACATGGAGGCCCCGGCATCGCGGGCCGCCATGGTCGTGATGTCGTCGAACTGGTCCCAGCTCGGCCGCCCGCGCAGCGCTGTGCCGACGGCGTTGATGTGCACGGCCGGATGGTCGAGATCGCCGGCGACATCGCGGTGCGACACGATGACCGCGGTGGCCCCGTCGCACGGCGCGTCACAGTCGAACAAGCAGAGGGGCGTCGTGATCATCCGCGCCGCCAGGTAGTCGTCCATGGTCATGGGGTCGCGATAGATCGCCTTCGGGTTGAGCGCGGCGTTGGCCCGGTTGTTGATGGGGATCGCCCCGAGCTGCTCACGGGTCAGACCGAACTCGTGCATCCGGCGCTGCGCCACCATGGCGAGCCAGTTGGCCGCCGAGACGGCGCCGTAGGGAAGCGGCCACTGCATGAAGCTGCCGAAGCGCGGCACGCCACCGCCACCGCCACCGCCACCCCCGCCGATGCCCTGGCGGCCGCCCGTCCCCTGGGCGGTGCCCTCGGTCACGGTGCGGTAGACGAGGACGTGGCGCGCCAGCCCGGCCGCCACGGCCAACGAGGCCGAAATAACGGCGCGCATCTGGCCCGCGCCCTCGCCACCCCCGTCGTGCCAGTTCAGCGATAGGCCCATGGCGTCTTGGACCTCGGGCGAGGTCGGACCGGCGAAGCCGCCCGTGCCGGCGCCCATGCCGGGGTAGGTCGAGAGCCCGTCGATGTCGTCGCGCGCCAGCCCGGCGTCGGCGATGGCGCGCAGCCCGGCCTCCACCGTCAGGTCCAGGTCCAAACGGCCGAGGCGCCGGCCGACGTCGGATTGGCCGATGCCCGAGATGATGGCCCGGCGCTCGAGCGGCTCTTCCACCAGTGCTGGGCTCACGACGCCCCCTCAGTGATCGGGGTGAAGAGCGGGATCCACACGTCTTCGTTCCGTTCGAAGACGACGCGCACCGGCAGGCCGCAATGCACGTCGTCGGGTTCCACATCGACCAGGTTCGTCGTCAGCCGCACGTCGGGCTGCTCGTCGATGGAGACCCAGGCGATGATGTACGGGTCGCTGCCCGGGATCCACTGCTGGTAGTTGACGGTGAACGTCTCGACGTGGCCCCGCCCGCTCACCTCCTCGGGTCCGAGGTCACGCGACAGGCAGCGCGGGCACACGGGGCCGGGCGGGTGGATGAAGAACCCGCAGGCGTGGCAGCGCAGAAGGCGGAGTACCCCGTCCGCGCCCGACGTCCAGTAGAAGGCGACGTCGTCGCTTAAGCGCGGCAGGAGACGCAGCATGGGACCGTTGGCGACCATGGCCGCATGTTGGCACAGGCCTTGCGCCCGGCGCCCGTTGGGCGGAACGGGTCAGCCGGCCAGCACGCCGGTATCGACCAAGGCCCGCCGCGCCTCGTCGACGCCGCGCACGTGGCGGGCGACAAAGCCGAACGCCGCGGCTGCGTCGACGTTGACCGCATTGTCGTCGAGGAACAGCACCCGCGCCGGATCGGCGGGCACGCGCGCGGCGACGGCCTCGAAGATGGCCCGGTCCGGCTTGACCAGGCCCAGCTCGAACGAGAGGTAGCGGAACTCGAACGGGTCGATGAGCGGCAGCGCCTCGTAGTGCGCGTCCCACTGGAACGCGTTCGTGTTGCTGAGGCAACCGACACGCACGGCAGCGGCCGCCTCGGCCACCAACTCCGTTGCGCCCGGATAGGGAATGCCCTGCCACCCGGCGAAGGCAGTCAGGAACTCGTCCGACGAGACGGGCAGCTCCCAGTCGGCTACCACGCCGGCGGCGAACTCCTCGGCGCTGCAGCTGCCCGCCTCGAGAAGGCGGACCCAGCGGCAGGCCAGCCAGCGCGTCCACAGTTCCTCGTCGGTGTCGATTCCGCTCAGCTCCCGCATGGGACCGACGCCGCCGACCTGGATCAGGACGCCGCCGAGGTCGAAGAGCACGATGTCAATGGGGTATTCGCTGGCCACCTACGCGATGCTACGGGCCATGAAAATCTCGATGACGCTGAACTACGCCGGGGGTCACGAGGAGTCGGCGAAGCAGGCCGCTGCGCTCGAGAAGGTCGGCCTCGACATCGTGTGGGTCGCCGAGGCCTACAGCTTCGACGCCCCGACGTTCATGGGCTACCTGGCCGCCAAGACCGAGCGGATCGAGATCGGCAGCGCCATCCTGCCGATCTACAGCCGCACGCCCACGCTGATCGCCATGACGGCCGCCGGCCTCGATGCCCTCTCCGACGGCCGCGCTGTCCTCGGCCTCGGCGCCTCCGGGCCGCAGGTGATCGAGGGCTTCCACGGCGTGCCGTACGACCGGCCGCTCACTCGCACGCGCGAAATCGTCGACATCTGCCGCAAGGTGTGGGCCCGCGAGGCGCCGCTCACCCACGACGGCGCGGCGTACCACATCCCGCTCCCCGAGGGGCAGGGCACCGGGCTGGGCAAGGCCCTCAAGATCATCAACCATCCGGTGCGCCCGCGCATCCCGATCTGGGTTGCTGCGCTCGGCGAGAAGAACGTCGCCATGACGGCGGAGGTGGCCGACGGCTGGCTACCCATCTTCTTCGTGCCCGACAAGGCCAAGGAGGTATTCGGCCCGTCGCTGGCTGCGGGCGCGGCCAAGCGCGACCCGTCGCTCGACACGCTGCAGATCGCGGCCGGCGGGATCTTCGCCATCGGCGAGGAGTCCGAGGTGGCCGGCGTGCGCGACCTCGGGCGCGCCGCCGCGGCGCTCTACATCGGCGGCATGGGCGCCAAGGGGAAGAACTTCTACAACGCGCTCGCGGTCCGCTACGGCTACGAGAAGGAAGCGGCGGAGATCCAGGACCTCTATCTCTCCGGCAAGAAGGCGGAGGCAGCCGCGCTGGTGCCGTCCGATCTTTTGGAGGCAACTTCGCTGTGCGGCCCGGAGTCGTACCTGAAGGAACGCGTTGCCGCCCTGGCCGAAGTCGGCGTCACGCACCTCAACGTGACTCCGGTCGGGGCCGACCCGGTCGCGATGATCGAAAAACTGCGCAGCTGGGTCTGACGCGAAAGGGGCAGAACAGATGAGCAGGGGCGGCAGGATCGACACGCCGGTCGTCGTGGCCGGCGGGAGCGTCGCCGGACTGGCGACGGCGTTGGCGCTCGGGCGTCAGGGCCACCGGGTGACCGTGGTCGAGCGCGATCCGCTCGCCGAGTTCGCCGACGCCGAGGCCGCGTTCGCCGGGGAGCGTCGCGGCGCGCCCCAGGCGCACCAGACCCACGGCTTCCTGGCCCGGCTGACGGTGATCTTGCGCCGCGAATTCCCCGACATCTGGCAGGCGTTGCTCGATGCGGGGGCCGAGTCGATGACGCTGACCCGCGGTCTCGGCCCGCCCGAGGAGGACGACGACGACCTCAACGTGCTCATCGTGCGCCGCACGACTTTCGAATGGGCGCTGCGCGAGGCGGTGCGCCACGAGCCCTCCGTCGAGTACCGAGCCGGGGTGGAGATCGCCGGCCTCGTCGGCACCAGCGGGAACGATCAGGGCGTGCGACCGCACGTCAGTGGCGTCCGGCTGGACGACGGGACGGAGCTGTCCGGCGACGTGGTCGTATGCACGGGGCGGCGCGGACCATTGGTCTCGTGGCTGGCGGACCTGGGCGCGGAGGTCACCGAGGAGGTGGCCGACACGCACATCGTGTATTTGACCCGCTGGTACCGGAGGCCGCTGGGCGCGCCCACCGACGTTGACGCGCGGCTCGGTGGCGACTTCGGCTACCTCAAGTACCTCGCCGTGCCCTGCGACGGCTCGACGTTCTCGGTCACGCTGGCAGTGCGTTCGAGCGACAGCGAGCTGCGCAGCCGGCTCATGGAGCCCGCGGCCTTCGACCGGGCCTGCCTGGCACTGCCCGGACCAGACCGTTTCATGGGTGCGGGTCCCGTTGTGCCGCTCGGACCCGTGCGGCCGATGGGTGGTCTGATCAACCGGCTCCGCCACTTCAGCGCGCCCGATGGTGGCGCACTGGTGACCGGGCTCCACGCGGTCGGCGACGCGCACACCTGCACGAACCCGATGTACGGGCGTGGGTGTGCGTTGGCCTTCGTCCAGGCCACGCTGCTGGCGCAGGCCTACGCGCGCCACGGCGACGACGCGGCCGAACGCGCCCGCGCCTACGAGGCGCTGTCTGTTCGTGAGGTCGAGCCCTGGTTCAGGACCGCCGTGATGATGGACTCGATGGGCGACAGCGACGGTGTAAAAAAGGAGCCCGACCCCATGGCCCGGCGCTTCGGGGCCCTGGTGGCCGACGTCATGCTCGGGCGCTCGGCCGATCCGGTGGTGGCCCGAGGGTTGTTGCGGATGATCAACACCCTGGTCCGCCCGGATGAGCTCATGGCCGATGCAGATTTCGTGGGCCGGGTAGCCTCGTACTTCGCCGGGCCCGAGGCGGACACGACCGAGCTCGACTTGCTGCGGGTGAGGCGGCGCGACTTGCTGCGCGCACTGGCGGCCTGAGGAAAGGGGCAGCACCGATGCACGATCTGGTCATCCGAGGTGGCACGATCGCCGACGGTACGGGCAAGCCCACCCGGGCCGGCGACATCGCCGTTGACGGCAGCGTGATCACGGCGGTCGGCCAGGTCGACGGCGAGGCGCGGCGCGTCATCGACGGCGATGGGCTGTTGGTGACGCCGGGCTGGGTCGACGTCCACACGCACTACGACGGCCAAGCCACCTGGGACCCCGAGGTGTCGCCCTCCGGTTGGCACGGCGTGACGACCGTCGTCATGGGTAACTGCGGCGTTGGCTTCGCGCCGGCACGCGAGACCGATCGCGAGTGGCTCATCCAGCTGATGGAAGGTGTCGAGGACATCCCTGGTACTGCGTTGGCCGAGGGCATGAACTGGAACTGGGAGACCTTCGGCGAGTACCTCGACGAGGTCGAGCGCACGGCGCGGGTGCTCGACGTCGCCAGCCTGGTGCCGCACGGCGCACTGCGGGCTTACGTGCTGGGGGAGGGCCGGGCGAACGACATCGCCACGGCGGAGGAGATCGCCGAAATGGCGGCCATCGTGCGCGAGGCGGTGCACGCAGGGGCGATCGGCGCCTCCACGACGCGCACCGTCCTGCACCGGGCCAAGGACGGCGAACTGGCGGCCGGGACCACCGCAGCAGCGGACGAGCTCGTCGCCATCGGCGAGGCGCTGGGCAAGGCGGGCCACCGCGTCTTTTCAGTGGCCAGCGACATGCGCGACCTTGACCACGAGTTCGCGTGGATGTCGGAGATCTCCATCCGGGCCGGCGTGCCCGTGACGTACCAGGTGCTGCAGGCCGACTTCGCACCGGAGCTGTGGCGAGAGTGGATCGATCGTGGCGTGGCGGCCAACCGGCGCGGCGCGTGGTTGGTGCCGCAGGTCGCCGGCAAGCCGACCTCGTTGATGGTGGGGTTCCAGTCGGCGACCCACCCCTTCTCGCATCACCGGGCGTACCAGGAGATTGCGCACTTACCGCTCGATGAGCGTGTGGCGCGGCTGCGCATGCCGGAGTTCCGGGCTGCGATTCTCGGCGAGGAGGCACAGCCTGGGGGCTTCGTGCAGCTGTTGCGGGCCAACCTGCACAAGCTGTTCCCTCTGGGCGACCCGCCGGACTACGAGCCACCGCCGGAGCGCAGCGTCACCGCCCTGGCGGCCGCGCAGCGTCGCTCGACCGACGAGGTGCTCTACGACCTCATGCTCCAGCGCGACGGCAAGGAGTTGCTGTACCTGCCGCTGCTCGACTACTCAGCGTGCAACCTCGACGCGGTCCGCGAGATGCTGACGCACCCGGCCACGGTGCTCGGGTTGGGCGACGGCGGTGCACACTGTGGCGTGCTGTGCGACGCCAGCCTGCCCACATTCATGCTTGCCCACTGGGCGCGTGACCGGAGTCGAGGCGAGAAGCTCCCGGTCGAGACGGTCGTGCACCTGCAGACGCGTCGCACCGCCGAGCTTTACGGGTTCGGTGACCGCGGGCTGCTGGCGCCGGGGTATCTGGCCGACCTGAACCTGATCGACCACGACGCGCTGGCTCTCGAGCCGCCCGAGATGGTCTACGACCTTCCCGCGTCGGGCAAGCGTCTCGTACAGCGGGCCCGGGGCTATGCCGCCACGGTGAAGTCTGGCGTCGTCGTGCGCGAGCGCGATGAGGCCACGGGGGAGCGGCCAGGCCGCCTCCTGCGGGGACCGCAGCCCCAGCCAGTCGCGGGGGGCTGAGTTCGGCAAATCTGTAACATCCTGCCCCTGAAATCGGGGGCTTCGGGTCAGAGTTTTGCGACTGGTCGCGGGTTCCGCCCTGCCCATGGCCGGCACATCTGCCGGCGGGCGTATCCAAGGTCGAAAGAAGCTAATCTGCCCTTGCCGTGCTGAAGAAAGGCAGGTGGTCACAATGTGGACCATCGCTGGCGTTTGCTTTCTGGTCGCCGTGGGCTTGATCTACTTCTTTCAGCCACTCCATCCCGATGACGACTGGGTCGATGAACATCATGGCTACGGCTCAGTCGAAGACTCTTGGGACAATTTGGCCGGCTACAGAGTCGGAAAGTTCATCGCCGAGGAGGGCAAACCCTCGAACATCATCCCTCTCTGGCCCAGGGCCAGAGCGCCGAAACGGTAGTCACGTCCCGAAACATCAGGTCCTTGGATCGCTTCCAAGTCGTGCACCAGATCCAGATCCTGAGGCGTAAACCCGGCCTTGATCAGCACGATCCGATGTCCGCCGAAATTGCAGAGGGCATCTGAGGCAGCACGTCGGCTCGATCTGGCGACGAAGGAGCTCTTGCGCCTTGATCACGGGCGCGAGATCCGCGACGAGATGGTGGACCGGATCGCACACATCCTGTCGATGCGCTTGACGAATACCGGCTCGGGCCTCCTGCCTCCTCACCCCGAACGGGATGTGGGCAACCCGGAGAACGGACAACGCCACGATGAGGCGAAATCACACCGCAGTACGACCTCCGTCCACGGCGATAACGGCGCCAGTCATGTAGCGAGCGTGTGGCGCGGCTAAAAACGCGACGACCTCGGCGATTTCATCCGGCTGGGCACCGCGCCCAATGAGAGTGGTGGCGCCCAGCAGCTCGGTGCGGTCCGGTGACGCGCCACCGGTGTAGACGGGTCCCGCGGCGATGGCATTCACTCGTACGCCGGCTGGGCTGAACTCCGCGGCCCACGACCGCGTCATGGATGCCATCGCGCCCTTGGTGGCACCGTATGCGGCGCCACCGACGAGACCGATCTGCCCGGCCATGCTGCTCATGTTGATGATGCATCCCGAACCCCGGACAGCCATCTTCGGGGCCAACGCAGCGACAAGAAAATAGGGCGCTCTCACGTTGGCGGCGAACAGCCGGTCGAAGGTGTTTACGTCCAGGTCTGCCGTCGGTCCGAACCAGCTAAAGCCGACGTTGTTGACCAGTATCGTCTATTTAGTGCTCGACCCGGTGCGCATCCAAGTATCGCTGGAAGGCGAGGACCCGGCCGGACGCACCGTCGTGCGTAACGGCGAGTGGGTGGTGTGAGCGGACGCGTGCCGCTCGTTCGATCCTTGAGCACGTGGTGCCCAGTTCGTCGGATAAAGACAGTCCGTGCTCGCGCTGAACAGCTACAGGTCGAACGCGGAGCGCAGCTCTTCCACGATGGCCCTCATCTTGGTGACCTCCTCTTGTAGGGCGTTGACGTCGTCACGCAGGGAGGCCACTTCGTCGCTGAGGTGTACCGAGCGTCCTTGTACACCCGTATCGGTCACGCCGACACTGATGTC
>DASZLL010000120.1:0-28272 GCA_035552395.1 Acidimicrobiales bacterium | reverse complement strand
GGGACGAGGGCGCGCTGAACGAGGGGTCTGGCGGTGGCGGTGGAGCTGTAGGGACCGCTGGTCCTTATGCAGCCTTGGTTTCGATGGTGACCTCGAACCCGAGGGCCTCGATCCGCCGCTGGAGCCGCTTCGCCTCACGTGCGGGATCGTTTCTGCGCTCGAAGTAGTCGGCACCGGGGTCTTCGTAGAGGGCGCCGTTGGTGAGCAGGTGCCACGCCACGGCGAGCATGGAGTTGGCGACCGCCACGGTGGCCTTGTTGGGTCCGCGTCGACGGGCGATCCGTGCGTATTGGGCCGAGAAATAGCTGCCCTTGGTCCTCGCCGCCGCCTTCGCTGCTTCGATGAGGCAGCGCCGCAGCCACGGTGCACCCTGTCGGGTGCCGGCCGGTCGGTGTTTTCCGGCCGATTCGTGGCTGGCCGGAGCCACCCCCGCCCAGGCGCACAGATGACCGGCTGTCGGGAACCGGGTCATGTCCACCCCCATCTCGGCGATCATCACCTCAGCGGTGGTCCTCGACACCCCGGTGATCGAGCTCAAGATGGTGATCGCCGCCTCGAAAGGGACCAGGCGACGAGCGATCTCGGCGCTGAGCGAGGCGATGGAGGCGTCGAGGTGGTCGACGTGGTCGATGATCTGGCGGCACAAGAAGGCGTGGTGGTCCCCGAAGTGACCGCTGAAGGCCTCTTCGAGTTGGGGGATCTTCGCCCGCAGCACCGACTTGGCCATCTGGGCGAGCACCTTGGGGTCGCGCTCGCCGGCGATCATGGCCTCGATCATCAATCTCGACGACTTGAGCCACACCGACGATGCCACCGACGTCAACTTGATGCCGGCGTCTTGGAGGGTTTTCTCCAGCCGTTGGATCTCCCTGACCCGGGCGTCGACCTGGGTCTTGCGGTAACGCGTGAGTTCGCGGACCTCGCGGATCTCTGGGGGCGGGACGAACGAGGGCCGCACCATCCCGTGAGCGGCCACGTCGGCCAGCCACTCGGCATCGGAGAGGTCGCTCTTGCGTCCCGGGACGTTCTTCACATGCGCGGCGTTGCAGAGCCACAGTTCGTCGAAGAGCCCCTCAAGTGAGTAGTACGCGGGTCGCCAGTAGACGCCGGTCGCCTCCATCGCCACGGTCTCGACCGCGGCGTCACGCAGCCAGACGGCCAGTGCAGCGAGACCCTTCGACGTCGTGGGGAACGACGCCTTGGTCACGCTCACCGACCGATCCGGCTCGACGATGCGGGCGGCAGCGACCACGGTGTCTCGATGGACATCGAGGCCCGCCACTTTGTCTCTGATCCTCTTCACGGCACCTCCTCGGTTGTTGGAGGCTGCCGGGGAGGGACGGAGTCGAAGCGGAGTCTGGGATTCGTGCACGTAGCGACAATCGAAAGGTCCCCCGGGTCCCCGCACCAAACTCAGGACGTGCTCTCGGCAACAAGGGCTCTCGGTGACCGCACCCGACAGCTGTCGCCAGCATCTCATTGCTCGTTGGTGACCGCCACTGTCATCTGGAACTCAGGCCGCAGCGCGGGCGACCGGGCCGCCGGCCAGCACGTGCGCCACCGCGTCGGTGGCCAACGTGAGCACGGTCGGGTGCGGCTCCACCCGCACAAGGTGGCCCGAATCGGGCCACCAGCCGACCACCGGTCCCGGCGCGGCGCTGTCCCGGGCCCGCAGGGACTCGACCAGCGCCACCAGCGCGAGCTCGGACCGCACCGAGTCGCGACGCGGGCCCGAGAGCACGACGAGGTGCGCCAGCCCGGTGCGGACGTCGGCCCGACCGCGCAACGCCAACAGGGCGGAGTGCGGGCTGTCCCACCAGTGGTCGCGCCCGATGACCGGCGTAGGGCCGAGGGCGGTCCAGTCCAACGCGCACCACAACCGGGTGGCCCAGGTCACGGCCTCGGCCGCCACGGTGCTGCGTCCGGCGGCCGGCAGGGACGCCGCCCAGCGGTCGAGCGGGGAGACGGTGCGGCTGCCCTCGCGGACCGCACGATCGGAGTCGGCCAGCCGGGCGCGTACCGCCTCGTGCGGGGTGCGCGCGTCGCCGGCCAGCAGGGCGCGTACGGCCGCCAGCCCGATGGTCCGGCGCGCCGTGCGCGCCGACCATGCGAACGGCTCGTCGCCCGCCGGGGCATTTTCCCCGCCGAGGGCACGGCGCACGTCGTGGTCCGTCACCCGGAACGGCCCGGCTCCGGCCCGACGCACGGCCAGCCGGGCCAGCGCCCCCCGGACCTCTTCGAGCGTGGCCGACCAGGCGGCCGTGTCGAGGGGGACCGGGGCGTCCGGCGGCGCGATGAGCGCGGTGGTCAGCCCCTCACCCACACGGCACCTTCGCCTCGCCACCGTCGGGTCGGTCGCGCGCCACGCCGGCCAGCCACGCGGCCAGATGCGACGCAAGGGCGCGCAGGTGGTCCGCGCGCACGTCCTCGATGCCGTAGCGGCCGCTCGCGGTCTCGAGCAGGGCCAGCCGGAACGGTGGCGTCCCGCTGCGCAACGTCTCGAGCAGGGCGAGATAGTGCAGCGAGCGCCGCTCCCGGGCCCACGACCCGCCGGTGGACAGTCCCAGCGCGCACAGCGACGCCGTGCCGGCTTGGGGGAGCCCGACGAGGAGGTCGAACACACCGTGCAGCACGACGCGGCCACCGGCCAGCGGGATCGCCACGCGGTCATCGGTGCGCGGCATCCATCCCGGGGCGAACCGCGGGACCAGGTCGACCAGGTGGGCGACGTGGCGCGCCACCACCGCGCCCAAGACCGACCGCGCGGGCTCGCTCATCGACTCGACGTGGGCCGATGTCCGCGTGCCGCTCGATCCCTCGGCGCGCAGGGCGTCGAGCGCGTCGCGCAGCGGGTCGTCGATGTCGCCGTCGGTGACCAGTCGTCGAAAGAGCGCGTGGACGAGCCGGGCGACGACGACCTCGTCGGGGACGCCGACGCCACCGCCCGCCACCGGCGCCAAGCCGTCAGCAGCCCAGCCGTCAGCAGCCCGGCCGTCAACAGTCATGCCACCGAGCCCTCCCGGCGCGGTCCCGAGCACCTCCCGCGGCCCGAGCACCAGCGGGGGAGCCAGGTCGCCTCGATGTGCGACCACCCCGTACGCCGCGTCCTCGAGCCACGCCCGCAGCCCGCCGGCCAGGCCCGGGTCGAAGCTGGGCCGCTCCGTCGCGTCGCCACGCAGCAGCGCCAACACCTCGCCCCCCGCCGGCACCGCCGCAGCCAGGGACGACGGCCGGCGCAGCGGGCGCGGGGCGACGAGGACCATGGGCGGCAGTGTGCTCATGGCCTGTGACACCTCCTCTACCCTGGCGAGTGCATGACACCCGCCCTCGTCCCGCTCGCGCCGGCGACGGAGACCGCCTTTTTCGTCGTGTTCGGGCTCTTCGTCGTTGCCCTGGTCGTGTTGGTGGTGATCGTCATCGTGTGGGCGGTCCGCAACGACATCGTCGGGCGCCGCGCCTGGCGCGCCCGCCAAGAGGTCGCGTGGCGCGCCCGCGAGGAGGGTGACCCCCTCGCGGCACCGCAGCCGCGCCCGCGGTTGCGGCAGCAACGACCGCCCGGGTCCGAACCATGAGCACCTTCGGCTCGCCCGACCGCCACACCGGCGACGACCCCGGCGACGGGGCGAGCATCGGCAACGCCCACGGCAACGGCAACGGCGACGAGGACCTCGGCCTGGCCGTGCTCACCTGGAGCGAGCGCCTGCGCTCCCGCTGGGATCGGCGGCGGCACGCCGCCGACGGGCGGCACGTCGTGACCCCGCAGCGCACGGCGTTCGTGCTGGCGGGCGGCGGTAGCCGCGGCGCCGTGCAGGTCGGCATGCTCGAAGAGCTCGTGCGCCGCGGCATCCGCGCCGACCGGGTCTTCGGTGCGTCCGTCGGTGCGATCAACGGCGCGGCCTACGCGGGGAACCCGACGGTCGAGGGCGTCGAGCACATGGCCGATGTGTGGCGCGGCATCCGCGGCACCGACATCTTCCCGCGCGGCACCTTCGACGGCCCGTGGGCCTGGTTCCAAAAGCGCGCTGCCGTGCACGCCAACACGGGGCTGCGCCGGATCATCGAGGCCGGCGTCCCATACGAGTACCTCGAGGACGCGGTGATCCCGGTCGAGGTCGTGACGACGTCGCTCACGGACGGGCGCGAGCGCTGGATCGCCCATGGCCCGGCGGTCGAGGCGATCATGGCGTCGTCGGCCATCCCGTCGATCTTCCCGCCGGTGACGATCGACGGCGACGTGCTGGTCGACGGCGGCGTCGTCAACAACGTCCCGATCAGCCGCGCCCTGACGGCTGGATGCGACCGCATCTACGTCCTTCTCTGCGGCCCGCTGCACTACCACCCCAAGCAGCCGCGCCGCCCCGCCGAGGCAGCGCTCACCGCGTTCTTCGTCGCGGTCCACGCCCGCTTCGTGCGCGAGCTGGCGTCGCTGCCGCCCGGCGTCGAGGTGGTGGTCTTCAGCGGCGGCGGCGAGCCCTCGGCGCAGTTCCGCGATTTCTCGGCGACGGCCGCGCTCATCGAGGAGGGCCGGGCCGAGGTGGCCGACGTCCTCGACCGCTACGTGGGGACCTCGCACGACCTCGGCGCCCCTGCGGTCAGCCCACCGCCCCCCACCGCCGGAACCGGCGCGGCGGCCGGCCCCGACCCGGCCTCGGACGCCGAGCCCGCACCCACGCCGTGACCGTTGGCGCGGGCGCCAGCGCGGCGGGCGGCCGACCGGCGGGTCGCTACCTGCTCGGCAACGACGCCCCCGAGGCGATGGACCGCTTCACCGCCTTTGCCACCCTGTTCGACCCCTCGACCTTCCGCCACCTCGACGAGCTCGGCCTGGCCGCGGGCTGGCACTGCTGGGAGGTCGGAGCGGGCGGGACGACGGTGGTCGCGCACCTGGCGGCGCGGGTCGGGCCGCGGGGCCACGTCCTGGCCACCGACATCAACCTGGCCTGGGCCGCCAACGCGGCGGCGCCCAACGTCACCATCGTCGAGCACGACGTGGCGGCCGACCCGCCGCCCGGCGGCCCCTTCGACCTGGTCCACGCCCGCCTCGTCCTGGTGCACGTGCCCGAGCGCGACCGGGCCCTGGCCAACATGGTCGCCGCGCTGCGGCCCGGCGGCGTGCTCCTGGTCGAGGACGCCGACCCCGCCCTGCAGCCGCGCAGTTGCCTGGAGGAGACCGGCCCCGAAGAGGTCCTGGCCAACCGCGTGCGCCGGGGCTTTCGCCATCTCCTCTCCGAACGGGGGGTCGACCTGGCCTACGGCCGCACACTGCCCCACCGCCTCCGGGGCGCCGGGCTGGACGACGTGGCCGCCGACGCCGCCTTTCCCATCCGCCACCCGGCCTGCATCCCGCTCGAGGTGGCGACGGTCAAGCTCGTGCGCGACCAGTTGGTCGCCCACGAGATCGCGACAGAAGCCGAGATCGAGCAGCATCTGGCCAGCGTCGTGGCCGGCCGTCTGGACCTCACCCAGCCGCCGATGATCTCGTGCTGGGGGTGGCGCCCCGCCGCCTGACGCCCCGGGCGGCGCGCTGGTCACAGCATCCTGGTGGAATAGGAGGATGCCCGACGCCGCGCCCGAGTCGCTGTTCCACCCGGCCGTGGCGCGCTGGTTCGCCCGCCGCTTCCCGGCCGGGCCCACACCGCCCCAGTCGGCGGCCTGGCCGCACATCGCGGCGGGCCGCGACGTCCTGGTGGCCTCGCCCACCGGGTCGGGCAAGACCCTGACCGGCTTCCTCGTCGCCATCGACGCCGCCTACCGGGCCGCCGAGGCCGGGACCCGGTCCGCCGGCGCGCCCGAGGTCCTCTATATCTCCCCGCTGCGGGCGCTGGCGGTCGACGTGCACGAGAACCTGCACGTCCCGCTCTCGGAAATCCGAGCGGAGGCCGCCGTCCTCGGCTGCCCCGACCCCGGCCTGCGCGTGGCCGTGCGCACCGGCGACACGCCGCCGGCCGAGCGCGCCGCCATGAAGCGCCAGGCGCCCGACCTCTTGGTGACGACGCCCGAGTCGCTCTACCTCCTCCTCACCGCGCCGTCGTCGCGGGCCATGCTCCGCGGCGTGCGCACCGTCATCATCGACGAGGTCCACACGCTCGCCCGCGACAAGCGGGGGAGCCATCTCGCGCTCAGCCTCGAGCGGCTCGACGCGCTGGTCACCGAGAGTGGCGGGCGCCTCCAGCGCATCGGGCTCTCGGCCACCCAGCGCCCGCTCGACCTGGTGGCGCGGCTGCTCTGTGGCGTGCACCCCGGCCGCGACGAGACGGTGATCGTCGACTGCGGGCATGCGCGCGACCTCGAGGTCGCCATCGAGCTGCCGACCACCGAGCTCGAGGCGGTGATGGCGGGCGGCCAGCTCTCCGACATCCTCGACTCCATCGCCGAGCACACGCGGCACCACCGCACCACGCTCGTCTTCGTCAACACGCGCAAGATGGCCGAGCGCGTCGCTCACCTCCTCACCGAGCGTCTGGCCGAGGACGAGCCCGGACGAGGCGGTGGCGACGTCGACGCCTCCCTGCTGGTCGCCGCGCACCACGGGAGCCTCTCCGCGGCACGCCGGCGCATCGTCGAGACCCGGTTGCGCGCCGGCGACCTGCGCGCGCTCGTGGCGACGGCGTCGCTCGAGCTCGGCATCGACGTCGGCCCGGTCGAGCTCGTCTGTCAGATCGGGTCACCGCGCGCCATCGGCACCTTCTTGCAGCGCATCGGCCGGGCGAACCACCACCGCGACGGCACGCCGGCCGGCCGCCTGTACCCGCAGACACGAGACGAGCTGGTCGAGTGCACCGCGCTGCTCGCGGCGGTGCGCGAGGGCCGGCTCGACCTCCTCGAGCCGCCGGTCGCACCGCTCGACGTGCTGACCCAGCAGCTCGTGGCCGAGGTGGCCGCGGCAGGCGAGTGCGAGGTCGAGGCCCTGTGGGAGCTGACGCGGCGCGCCGCGCCGTACGCCGAGCTGTCCCGCGCGGATTTCGACGAGGTCGTCGCGCTGGCCAGCTGGGGGATCGAGACCGGGCGCGGGCGGCGAGGCGCGCACCTGCACCACGACGCGGTCAACGGACGCCTGCGGGCCCGGCGCGGGGCCCGCCTGGCCGCCCTGACCGGCGGTGGCGCCATTCCCGAGACGGGCGACTACCGCGTCGTGCTCGACCCCGACGGCGTGACCGTGGGCTCCGTGCACGAGGACTTCGCCGTCGAGGCGACGGCGGGCGACATCTTCCTCCTCGGCACCCACTCGTGGCGCGTGGCCAAGGTGGAGGTCGGCACCGTGCGGGTGCACGACGCCGGGGACCTCCCGCCGACCGTCCCCTTCTGGCTGGGCGAGGCGCCGGCGCGGACGGCCGAGCTCTCCGAGGCCGTGAGCGACCTGCGGGCCGCGCTCGAGCCGGTGTTGCTCGGCGGAGAGGGCGACGGCGCCCGCCGCCTGGTGCGCGAGCGCGCCGGCGTCTCCGCGGCCGTGGCCCAGCAGGTGGTGGCGTACTGCGCGGCCGGGCTGGACGCGCTCGGCCACCTGCCGACGCGTGAGCGCATCGTGGTCGAACGCTGCTTCGACGAGAGCGAAGGCTCGCAGCTCATCATCCACGCGCCCTTCGGCGGGCGGATCAACCGCGCCCTCGGCCTCGCGTTGCGTAAGCGCTTCTGCGTCTCGTTCGACTTCGAGCTGCAGGCGGCGGCGGACGACGACACCGTCGTCCTCTCGCTCGGCCCCCAGCACAGTTTCCCGCTGACGCGCGTGCAGTCGATGCTGTCGAGCGCGCAGGCGGCGCAGGCGCTGACCCAGGCGGTGCTGCTGCACCCGATGCTCGCGGCGCGCTGGCGCTGGAACCTCACCCGCGCGCTGGTCATGCCGCGCATGAACGGCGGCAAGCGGCGGCCGATCCACCTCCAGCGCATGGAGTCCGACGACCTCCTCGCCGCGGTGTGGCCAGGCCTGGCCGCCTGCCAGGAGAACGCACCGGCGGGCCCGGTCGGGGTGCCCGACCACGTCCTGGCGCGCCAGACGGTCTACGACTGCCTGCACGAGGGCCTGTCGGTCGAGGGCCTCGTCGAACTGTGGGCCCAGGTCGAGTCGGGCGCCATCGCGGTGCACACCGTCGAGTCGAGCGAGCCCTCGCCGCTGTCGCACGGCATCTTGAGCGGGCGTCCCTACACCTACCTCGACGACGCGCCGCTCGAGGAGCGGCGGACCCGCGCCCTCTCGTTGCGCCGTGGCCTCGGCCAGCTCGGCCCCGACGGCCTCCCGGTGCCCGCCCACGAGATGGCCGTGCTCGACCCCGACGCGGTCGCCGCCGTGCTCGAGCAGCTCTGCCCCGCCCCGCGCAACCCCGACGAGCTGCACGACCTCTTGTTGACTCTGGTGGCGTGCCGGCCCCACGGACCTTGGGCCGAGTGGTTCGACGAATTGGTGGCCGACGGCCGCGCCGGCGAGCTCGACGGGAGTTGGCTGGCGACGGAGCGTCGCGCCGCCGCGGCCGCCCTCGACAGCGACGACGAGGCCGCCGCCGCGTGCGCGGCCGGGCACCTGCATCTGGCCGGGCCGGTGACGGTCGACGAACTCGTGGCGGCCGGCCCCTTACCACCCGGCGCGCCGCTCGGTGCGCCGCTGACGCCGGCGCGGGCCCGCACGGCCCTGGCCCGCCTGGAGGGCGCCGGCGTGGCGATCGAGCTGCCGGACGGGCGCTGGTGCGCGCGCCGCCTGCTGGTCCGGCTGCACGCGGCGGGCCGGCGCCGCCGACGCGGCCTGGTCGAGGCGGTGCCGATCAGCGACTACGTGCGCTTCTTGACCCGCTGGCAGCACGCGACGCCTTCGAGCCGGTTGGAGGGCCGGGCCGGCTTGCTCGAGGTGCTCGAGCAACTGGCGGGCATCGAGGCGCCGGCCGTGGAGTGGGAGGCGCAGATCCTGCCGACGCGCGTACGCGACTACGACCCGCGTTGGCTCGACGAGCTGTGCCTGTCCGGCGAGGTCGTCTGGGCCCGCCTCACCCCGCGGGCCGAGCCGACCGGCCGCAGCGGCGCCCCGTCGCCGGCGACGCCTCTGGCCTTCGTCGTGCGCGACGAGCTCGTCCCGATGCTGCGCGCCGTGCGGGCAGGCGTCGCCGCGCCCGAGCCCGAGTTCGGTGCCGGCGCAGACGTGCTCGCCGCGTTGCAGTCGCGCGGCGCCTGCTTCCGGCCCGAGCTCGCCCTGCTCACCGGCCGCCTCCCGGCCGAGGTGGACGAGGGGCTGTGGGACCTGGTCGCCCGCGGCCTGGTGACGGCCGACGCGTTCTCGGCCGTGCGCTCGCTGCTCTCGGCGCGCGACCGCTGGCGCACGCGCACGGTGCGTGGCCCCTCGAGCCGCCTGGCCCGGCGCCGCGCCCCGTCCGGGTCGGGCATCGGCGAGGGCCGGTGGTCGCTGCTCCCCGGGGCAGAAGTGTTGGGCGAGCCCGCGCTGGCCGACGGTGTGCTGTCGCCGGGCAACGAGGAGCTGGCCGAGGTGGTGGCGCACCAGCTGTTGGTGCGCTGGGGCGTCGTCACCTGGGAGCTGTGGGGCCGCGAGTCGTTCAAGGTGCCCTGGCGCGAGGTCGTGTGGGCGTTGCGCCGGCTCGAGGCGCGCGGGCTCGCCCTGGGCGGCCGTTTCGTCGCCGGTCTCTCGGGCGAGCAGTACGCGCTGCCCGAGGCGGCCGAGGAGTTGCTGGCCGTGCACCGTCGCGCCGCCGACGGCGAGGAGGTCACCGTCGCCGGCGCCGACCCGCTCAACCTCACCGGCTCCATCCTCGGCGGCACGCGGGTGCCGACGCGCCGCCATCAGCGCGTCGTCTATCGCGACGGGACGGTGGTGGACCGCCTCGAGGCGGGGTGAGGGGTGTCGCCGTCGCGACGCATCGACCTCAACGCGGACGTCGGTGAGGCCACCGACCCGGCCGGCGTCGAGGCGGAGCGGGCGTTACTCGCCCTGGTGACGACGGCGCACGTGGCCTGCGGGGGCCACGCGGGCGACGCCGGCACGATGGCGGCGACGGTCGCCGCCGCCCTCGACCACGGCGTGCGGGTGGGTGCGCACCCCTCGTACCCGGATCGCGAGGGCTTCGGCCGGCGCCCGCTGGAGATCGACCGCGACGAGTTGCGCGTGGCGCTGGGTGACCAGCTGCGCGCGCTGACTGCGGTGTGCACGTCGGCCGGCACGGAGATCGCCTCGGTCAAGGCGCACGGCGCGCTCTACGAGGAAGTGGCGAGGGGCGACGCGGCCTATGCGGTGCTGCGTGACGTCGTGGTGGCGGAATGTCCTCCGGGGACGACCCTGGTGCTGCCGTCGGGCTGTCACGCCATGGCGACGGCGGCGTGCGACGGCGTGGCCGCCGTTGAGGAGGGCTTCTGCGATCGGGCCTACCGGCCCGATGGCGGCCTGGTCGACCGCGCCACGCCGGGTGCCCTGGTGACCGACCCCGAGGAGGCGGCCGGCCAGGCGCTCAGCCTGGCCCGCGGCGCCGTCGCCGCGAGCGACGGCTCGGTCCTCACCCTGTGGGTCGACACGCTGTGCATCCACGGCGACTCGCCGGGCGCCGGGGTGCTTGCGGCCGCAGTGCGCCGTGCGTTGGCGGATTCCGGCATCGAGGTGCTGGCGCCGGCTCGTGCATGACGCGCTCGGTACCGGTAGGAGTGGTCCGGCCCTTCGGTGATCGCGCGCTGCTGATCGGTGTCGCCGACGCGCCGGCCGGTCGCACGCTGGCGACGGCGCTCGAGCACGCATGGCGCGGCGGCGACGCCGAGGTGGTGGGGGGCATGAGCACGGTCGGCGTCATGGCACGCGACCCGGACGCGGACCTCGGTGCCCTACGCGCGGTCGTCGACGACGTCCTGCGCGCCGCGCCGGCTCCGGCATCGACCCCGGTTGACGTCGACGCGTCCGGCGGACGCCTCGTCACCATTCCCTGCGCGTTCGACGGGCCCGACCTGGCCGAGGTAGCCGCGCTCGTCGGCTGCTCGAGCGACGACGTGGTTGCCCTGCTGGTGTCGCTGCCCTTGACGGTCGGCGCGGTCGGGTTCTCTCCTGGCTTTGCGTATCTCGACGGGCTCCCCGCAGCGTTGCGCACGGTGCCGCGGCGCGACCGCCCGCGACCACTCGTGCCGGCCGGATCGGTGGCGCTGGCCAACGGGCACGCCGCGGTGTACCCGACCGCCTCGCCGGGCGGATGGCAGCTGGTCGGGCGCACCGGGTTCCCGCTCTTTTCGACCGACGGACCGCCCTACGCCGCGCTCGTCCCGGGCGACCGGGTGCAGTTCGCGCGCGCCGGCGCGGCGGATCCCCTCGAGCCGATCCCCCACGCGGCGCCGACCTGGACCCCGGCGCCCGGCGCGCGCCCCGTCCTCGAGGTGCAGGCGCCCGGACTACGCGCCGTCGTGCAGGACGCCGGTCGTCGCGGCGTCGCCGCGGCGGGCGTCCCGCGGGCCGGCCCGGCCGACGCGGTGTCGTGCGCCTTGGCCAACGGTCTGGCCGGGAACGCACCGGGGGCCGCCGCGCTGGAGATCACGGGCGGGGGGACCCGGCTGCGCGGCCTCGGGCCGTGCCACGTCGCGGTGGCCGGGGCAGCGCCCGCGGTGCGCGTCGACGGCACCGAGGTCGCACCGGGTCGGCTGGTGCCGCTGGCCGAGGGACAGGTGCTCGAGATCGGCCTGCTGCGTCGCGGCTGTCGTACCTACGTCGCGGTGGCCGGCGGCCTGCTCGGGCCCGCCGTGTTCGAGAGCCAGTGCAGCGACGAGCTCAGCGGGCTGGGCCGGGGGCCCCTTCGAGCGGGCGATCGCCTGTTTGCGGGGGCGTGGGCCCCGCCGCTCGGCGATCACCTGGCGCCCGGTGCAGCCACGGCGCTGCCCGCGGCCGGGCCGGTCGAGCTGCGCGTGGTGGCTGGGCCCCACGCCGAGCGCTTCAGGCCCGGGGTTCTGGAACGGCTGGCCGCGGTGCCGTTTCGCGTCGGGACCGACAGCAACCGGGTCGGCCTGCGCCTGCAGGGCGATGGGGCCGGCGACTGGGGAGCCCCTGCCGGCGAACTCGACTCCCAGCCGATGGTGACGGGGGCGGTGCAGGTGCCGCCCGGGGGGGAGCCGGTCGTTCTCCTGCCCGACCACGCCACCCTCGGCGGCTACCCGGTGCCCGCGGTGGTCATCGCGGCCGATCACGGCGTGCTCGGACAGTGCGCTCCGGGCACCGCAGTCCGCCTCGTCGCGGTCGGGCTCGAGGAGGCCGACGAGGCGCTGGGGGCCCAGCGGCGGGCGCTGGCCCGCGCCGTCCTCGGCCACTACCCGTTGGCGGCGGGCTGAGACGGCTCATCAGACGAGGAGCTTCACCGCGGTCCCGACGCCGATCACCACCACCGCCACCCGGAGTATCGGGGCGGGCAGGACCAGAGCGAGCCGGGCCCCGACGTACCCGCCGACGAGGCTGCCCAGCGCGAGCCACCCGACGGCGGCCCAGGCCAGGCCCCCGTGGACCAGGAACACGACGGCGGCCACGCCGTTGACCACCATGGAGAGGATGGCGCGCATCCCGTTGGTGTGGGCGAGTGAGACGGGCAGGGCCAGGCCGAGCACGGCCAGGAACATGACGCCCATGGCGGCGCCGAAGTAGCCGCCGTAGACCGAGGCAGCGAACACCCCGGCAACGAGGAGCACCGGACGCGTGTGGGAATGGACCGAGTCCCGGTCCAGGGCCCGCCGCAGGACCGGCTGGAGGCCGAACAGGGCGGCCGCCCCCAAGATGAGCCAGGGCACCACGTCGTTGAAGGTGCCCGGCGACGTCGTGAGCAGGAGCAGCGCACCGCCGACGCCACCGGCCAGGGCGACGGGGGTGAGGCGGGCCAGGCGCCGGGACTGGTCGCCGATCTCGCGGCGAAAGGCGGTGGCGGAACCCAGGTAGCTGGGCCAGATGCCGATCGTGTTGGTGATGTTGGCCGTGAGGGCCGGATAGCCCAGCCCGAGGAGTATCGGGAAGGTGATCAGGCTGGCGCCCCCCGCCACCCCGTTGAAGATGCCGCCGACCACCCCTGCGAGCAGGATCAACAGGGCGTGCGACGCAGGCATGGCGCGCCAGAGTAGGGGACCTTCGCCGTTTCTCAGGGGTGCACTGGGGGGACCTGTGCACGGCATCGGCTCTCCAATGGGGGTTTCAGCCCGGAATTTCTTCCTCGATGTACGAAAGATTCGCTCGCCGCCCCCGTTTCATTCGCAAGAACCGAGGAGTTCGGCGCGTGTGAGCGTCGGCGGATAGGGGTATTCAATGAGGGGTCGTATTCGGATCGCTGCTGTGGGGCTGGTCGTGATGACCGTCCTTACGGCTCTGACCTCGACCGCGGGAGCGGCGACCACCGTCACCCAGTGGAACGTCACCGGCAACGGAGGCTTCGTGTCCCTGGACGTGCTCAACGCACTGCAATTGGCCGGCGGCGGCTCGGAGGCCGACGCCACCAGTGCGGCTCTGGCCGAGGCTTCGGGCACCGGCCTGTGTGCGGACACGGCGGTGACCACCAACCCGTGCCCGACGAACGCCACTTCGCCGGTCTCCGGGAACCTGCTCGGCTCCACCCAGGACGCCATAGCCAAGGGCAACGGCGTCACGGCCACACCCACCGGTGGCGGGTGCACGCTGCCGCTTGACACCGGCCTCATCAACATCGACGTCTCCTGCGGGAAGGCCTCGGCCTCCGAGGACTCCACGGGTAATCCGACTGCGACCGGCACGGGGAGCCTGGCCAGCGTTTCGGTCAGCCTGAGCCTGACCTCCCTCCTTGGGCTGGGGTCGTCCGCGGGAAGCCTCTGCAGCGGTACCACGGCGGCGACCACTGCGGGTGGTGCGGGCGCCGGCGGCCTCACCGGGACGCTCGGCACGCTGCTTTCGACGGTCAACACCGTGCTGGGCGGCCTCTCGCTCCCCGGTCTCAATGGCTCCACCGTCGACTCCGCCAGCACCTCGACCGGTACGTGCTCGCTCCTGGGCGGGTTGCTCAACTCGCTCAACGGCACGAGCGGCGCGGGCGCCGGCCTCGGCATCCTGACCGGAGTCCTCAACCAGGTGCTCGGCCTGGTGACGGCCGGCAACGGCGTTGCGATCGCACCGCTTTCGGTCAACATCGGCGGCTCGAGCAGCTCGGTCACCACCAACGGCAACGTGGTCACCGACGCGGTCGAGCAGAGCCCCGTTGACATCAACGTCTTCGGCCTCGCCGACCTGAAGGTCACCCCGACCACGGCGTCGGTCGCCCTCGACCGGAGCACCGGCATCGTGACGCCCGCCTGCCAAGCTGGCGTGCTGTCCTTGTCGACCAACGGGGGGCTGCAGAACTTCCTCTCGCTCGGGTCGCTGACCTCGGCAGTGAACCAGCTCCTCGCCCAACTGAGCACGACGCTCGACGGTCTGACGTCGTTCCTCACGTCGCTGATCGGTGACCTGATCGACTACAACCCGACCGGCAACCTGCTCACCTGCGACGTGTCCGCCCCCGGCCCGACGGCCCACGCCGACGTGGCCATCGCCAACACCAGCCTGCTGACCGGGCTGATGGGCGGCCTCGGCATCGCCGTCGGTGACGTGAGCGCCTCGGGCAGCGCGACGACGGCCACGCCGGCCGCCGTCACCACCTCAGCGGCCAAGCCGGCTGCTCCGGCGGCTGCTCCGCTGGCCCCGACCGCAGTGCCGAATGTCACCACCGTGCACACCGGAGAGTTCTGGTCGGGCAGCCTGCCGATCATCCTCCTGACCGGGATGGGCCTGGCCGGCGTCATGCTGATCGGCCGCCGCCGCATCTTCTCGGCGGCTCGTTCGATGAACCTCATCGCACGTCGCCGGGGTGGCCAATGAGCCGCTCCGACCGATCCCCCTCGGATCGGGCGACGGACCGCCACCGGGCCCGGCCTTCGGGACCTCCTCCGTTCCCCCTCCGGTCTCGGGGGCCGGCCCGGCGGCAGCCTCTCCAGACTCACAGAACCGGCCGATAGGCCGTAGACGAGGACCGAGGTGATCCGCCACATCCGCCAACTCGGGCCACAGTAGGACCACAACACAGATCTCGGAGGATCTGGAGAGGGAGAAGCAGATGCAGCGGGAACCGGTGCTGCGAACTGCTCGGAACGGGAAGGCGGAATCCCGTTCCGAGCAGATGCAGCCGGCAACAGCCAGCGAGACGGGCCGATGAAGCCCCGAGACGCGCGCAGCATCGGCCTCACCCTCCTGGGCGTCGCCCTGCTCTTCACCGCCCTCTTCGCCGGCACCTACGCCGTCGCCCACCAGCTACACCAGGATCATGCGGGCAAGGTGCTGGTGTCGAGCGAGAAGGCCCAGATCGACAAGATCAAGAAGCAGGGCCACGGGGCGTCGTGCCAGGTCAGCAGCGTCAAGGCGGGCCAGCTCTCGGGCATCCTCTCCATCCCGGCCATCAACCTGGATGCGCCGGTGGAAGAGGGCACGGACGACGCGGAGCTCAACGTGGCGGTCGGGCACGCCCCCCAATCGGTCTGGCCCGGCCTGGCCGGCACGTCGGTCTTCCTGGCCCACGACGTGAGCTACTTCGTGCACCTCAACAATCTCAAGGCGGGCGACGTCATCACGTACGCCACGGCGTGCAACACGTGGCGGTACCAGGTCAGCGACCAACAGGTCGTCGCCGCCGGGTCGTCGGTGGCCAACACGACCAACAACACGATGGTCCTCGACACCTGCTGGCCGCCCAACGCCCTCTTCTTCACCCCCGACCGCCTGCTCATCCACGCCACCGAGGTGGGCGCGGCCACCAAGGGCGGCAACCTCGACCCGGGCAAAGAGTTCATCAACACGGTCCAGACGACCAGCTATGCGACCGCCGCGCCGCCGCAGCTCCAGGCCCAGGGGCTCTCCCTCGACCAGAACTACGCGCCGATGGGGACGATGAACTTGGTCAACGCGTCGGTGTCCTTTGCCCAGTCACCGGGCCCCCTCTCGCTCGAGGCGGCCGCCCTCAACACGTATTTCGGCGGTCTCCACTCGGGCGCCCAGCGCAACACCCAGTTCTGGGGCGCCATCGCCCCTGGGGTGCCCATGCCGCCCCAGGTCAGCGGGGCCTCGATCAGCAACCACGAGTCACCCCTCAACGTCGAGATCGACTCGACGAAGGGGATCCCGAGCCAGGTCGTCCTCCGCGAGACGGTGACCCTCTCGGGCGGCTCGGACCCCGGCACCTACGCCGAGACGGTCGTTCTCCCTGTTCACGGCTCTACCGTGACCATCGGAAGCTGGACGTTCAGTTGAGGCACGGGGCCCGACAGATCGGCTGAAGACCGTAAGAGTTTCTGGTCACACCCGTTCCCGGATACAGAACCCGGGAGAGGGATCGCGGAGGAGGAACGGAATCACATGAGCTTCGACGACATGTACGACGAGGTGCTCCACGACGAGTTTCGCTCGAGTGGCAGGCACCAGGCGAAGGCGGCGCCGATCGTGGCGGTGCCGGCCGACGTGGTCACCCGGGCTCGCCACGTGGCGGCCGAGGAGCCGACGGCCGAGGTCGATGACCGTCCCCGGGGCTTCCAGCGCTACCGCACGGCCGCCCTCGTCGGCGCAGGCGGCATGGCCTGCGCCACGGCCGGCGCCTTCCTCGGGGGACTGGGCGGCTACTTCACCGTCTCGCCTGCGGCGGCCCATCCGGTTGCCTCCTCCACCATCACCCAAGACCTCCCGTTGGCCCAGGCGGTCAACCACGCCGCGCACGCCACCGCGGCAACCCCGTCGTCGGCCAACGGCACGGCGGCCAGGGAGGCGGCCTCCATCTCGAACGTGACGGGGTCACTGACCCAGGGCATCGCCCCCTTCACGACGCTCACCTCCGAGCCCCTGCAGAACCTCCCCGTCGTCGGCCTGCCGGGCCTGCCGGTCACGTCGACCGACACGGGGGACACGGGCGGCACTGGCACCGGCGGCGACACGGGCGGCACCGGCGGGACCGGCGGCGACACGGGCTCCGGTTGCAGCTCCACTTCGAGCGATCTCGGCCTGACCTGCATCCTGCAGAGCCTGACCGGCGCCCTCAGCAACCTCGGCTCGCTTTCGGGCGGCGGTGACCTGCTGAGTGGCCTCGTCCCCGCGCTGACCGGTGTGGTGAGCGACGTCACGGGCACCCTGGCGAACCTCACCTCGCTCCTGCCGCTCGCCTCGTTGCCGCTCCCGAGCGGTGGCGGAACCACGGTCCTCGCCGGCGCCTCCACCCCGGTCATCGGAGCGCCGTCCACCACCGGCACCCCGTCCTCGGGGTCCTCGCCGGTGGTGAGCGCGCTGGCCCCCGTCCTCAACGGCGTGACGTCCCTCGTGAGCGGTGTGCTCGGGTCGTCGGGCCCGTCCATCCCCTCGCTCCCGCTGGGCGGCCTGACCAGCGGCTTGTCAGTGCCGAGCCTGCCGGTGACCACGCCCTCGGGCTCGACGGCGCCACCGCCCACCGTGAGCACGCCGAGCAACCCGACGAGCGCCGGGAACACCATCAACGTGCCGTTGCCGCTGCCGATCACGGTGCCGACCATCTCTATCGGCGGCCTGACGATCGGGATCAACTCCACCCAGGGCTCGGGTCTCAACCTCACGCTCCCCTAGGGCCGCCCGCGGTCTAGCGTGCCGCCCGGCCGGGCGCGCCGAGCGGGCGCGTGGCGGCATACCGGAGGAGGTCCGATTCTGATGGTCCGGCTGACCTGCCTATTGCGACGCAAGCAGGGTCTCACGCCCGCCGAGTTCCACGCGCACTGGCGCGAGGTTCACGGCCCGTTGATCACCCGCAGCGCCAGTGGTGCTCACGTGGTGCGCTACGAGCAGCATCCCCGTCCGCTCGACGACTATGCCGGCGCCGACGATCCCGGCTTCGACGGGGTGACCGTGCAGTGGTTCGAGAGCATGGCCGCCTACCGGGCGCACATGGAGGAACCCGACTTCTCAGAGATCTGGTCCGACATCGAGCAGTTCCTCGACACGGACCGCCTGCACTTCATCCTCACCGAGCACCCCCGCGTCGTCATGGGCGACGACGCGGGCTCATTCCCGCTGGCTTGAGGGGCCCGGCGGCGACAGGGCGGTGAGGCCGCCGCCGCCGGCGGCCGGATGGGCGGCGACGTCGGGGGTGCCCGGTGTCTCGTCGGCGGCCCCAGGTGATGCCGGCGGGGCGGCCGGAGGCGGCACGGCCCGCAGGGTGCGCCGCAGGGGCGGCTGCGCCGCCTCGGCCTCGGCCCGCCGCTCCTCGAGCACGTCGCGCAGGTCGCGCCAGGCGCGCCCGTCGACGCGCGAGGCGTGCTTGGGCAGCCGGCGCAGATGTCGCTCGACGTCGCGCCGGTGCGCTTCCGCCACGCCGCCCATGACGAAGACGGTGGCGGCCGGCAAGGGCGGGTCGCCCGTCGCCAACTCGGCCAAGCGCACGGACGCCACCTCGGCATCTTGCATGAGCCCCAGCTCGTCCTGCACGGCAGTCAGCTCACGGACGTAGCGCGTCGTGCGTCCCTCGTAGACGTCCGACGCGAACTCGAGGGAGTAGCGCAGGCGCTTGCACTTGATGCGCAGGCGATGGAAGTCGGCGACGACCTTGGACTTCTTGGCGCGTCCGGCCGCTTTGGCCACGGCGTCGTGGCGCGCCACGATCAACTCGGGCATGCCGATGACGGCCGGGACCCGTGTGGCGAGCGAGCGCCGGGCCGGGCCTTGCTGGGCCATGGCGGCGAGACCCTTGGCCAGCCGCTCCCAGCGGACCGAATCGAGAGCGCCGAGCATGTCGGCGCGTGCCGCCTCCCGCTCGCGGGTGAGGAGCTCGGCCAGGTCGGCGAGCGGATCTTGGCCGTGCCCGTCGGCGCGGAGGCCGTCGCTCCAACCGGCCGTGGCGCCGGCCAGGTCGTCCAGCCCGGCCAGCTGGACGTCGAGGTCACGCACGGCGCCGAGCGTCCGGCCGAGCCAGCCCAGCTCCTGGCGGAACGCCTGCGCCCGCACCGGGAAGACATGGGCGAACAACGACAGGCCCGCGCGCAGACGCCGGGTCGCCACCCTCATGTCGTGCAGTTCCTCGGGGTCCTCACCCAACCGGGTCCCGGGCTCCTTGGCGCGCAGCGTGGCGAACTGGCGCCGCACGACGGCGAAGGCGAGCTCGCCCATGGTGGATTCGGGGGTGACGGCGGTGGGGCCAAGGTCGGGCGACCCGGGGATCTCGAGGCCGACCGCGAGCAGGCCGGCCTCGAACTTGGAGAGCCGCGCCGGCTGCAGCCCGCACGAGATGCGCAGTTGCTGCACGATCGGCTCGAGCGCCTCCAACCAGTCGGCCTGCACCTCGACCTCGACGCGGCGCAGCTGCATGGGGCGCTGACCGCCACCGACGACGATGACCGTCTCGTCGAGTGCCACCTCGGCCACGTCGACGCCGCCCACGCGCAACGCGAACGGGCGCCGGCGGGTGCGCACCTGGAGGACCTCGCGTAGTGGGCGCGCACCCACGATGGCGCGCAGGCGGCGGCCGACCGGCCCGCTGTGTCCGAGCGCGCTCACTCCGGCGGGCGGCAGGATCTCGGTCACCTCGAGGCGCTGGCGCAGCCCGCTGCCCTCGGCCGGGCGCAGGTCCTTCATGGTGACCTCGTCGTGGCGTCCGCGGTGGCGGGTGCGGGCGACGAAGCCGGCGCGCGCCACGCGCCAGTCGTCGGTGTCGAGATACGAGTCGACGAGCCGGCGCGGCGTCTGCGCCAGCGCGGTCACGGTGCCACCGTCACCGGTGTCGACGGCGAGCGTCGGCAAGGTGGCGAGCCAGCGCTCGACCGGACGCAGGTCGAGGGCGTCGAACTGCCACTCGATCTCGACCGGATCGGCCTGGTCCGCCGTGGTTTCGCCCCTGGTTTCGGACATTGCGGTCAGGCTACAGCGGGGTCCACGAACTCTCTCTCGACGTTGCTGGAGTCCGCCAAATCGCCGCGCCGTGCCGGTAGTCTGCGCAAGCAGTGGCGCGACGAACAATGACCGCGGAGCTCCCCACACCAACAGAGGTCGTGCAGGCGGCCGGAGGGCTGGTCGTGCGCCGTCAGCACGGCTCGCTCCAGATCGTCATCGTGCATCGGCCGGTGCACGAGGACTGGTCGTTTCCCAAGGGAAAGCTCGAAGAGGGGGAGACCTTCGAGCTGGCGGCGCAGCGGGAGGTGAAGGAGGAAACCGGCATGACGTGCCGGCTGGTCCGCTTCATCGGCCACACCGACTACATCGACCGCAAGGGCCGCCCGAAGGCGGTGGCCTACTGGGTCATGGCGGTCGAATCGGGCTCGTTCGAACCGAACGAGGAAGTCGACGAGCTGCGCTGGGTCGCCCTCGAAGAGGCCTCCCAAGTGCTCTCCTACCCCCGCGACGCCGAGCTGGTGGCCGTCCTCATGACGGCTGACCAGGTCGAACCCTTGATCTGACCCTCATTCAGGTTTTTCTGAAATTTTGATGTTTACAGGGTCCGGGATCGGGAATAATGGGTGCAGCGATCTACCGCCTGATCGCACTGCCGGCGTGCGTGCCCCAGTCGAGAATTCCAGGACCTATCGCCAAGGGCCCTGTGATAACGCTTTGACGTCAATCGACTGGGGCACCGTCGGCGCTTCTTTTTTTCGATTGGACACTTCGTACTGACGCGGCGCGGCCGCCGCGGGGGCGGGTGCGGACTCGGCTCAGACGACCAGCACGGCGGCGCCGTTGACCCGGTCCTGGGCCAGGTCGCGCAGCGCCTCGGCCGCCCGATCCATCGGGTAGGGCGTGGTCGTGACCCGAACGGGGATCTGCGCCGCCTCGGCCAGGAAGGCCTCGCCGTCGCGCCGGGTGTTCGCCGTGACGCTCTGGAGCGTCCGCTCCTCGAAGAGATGCGTTTCGTAGTTGAGCGGTGGGATGTCGCTCAGGTAGATGCCGGCGATGGCCAGGGTCCCGCCGCGATCGAGCGCGGCCAGGGCCGGCGGCGCGAGCGCGCCGACGGGCGCGAACAAAATGGCCGAGTCGAGCGGTTCGGGCGGCGCGACGTCGGACCCGCCGGCGCTCGCGACACCAAGGGCGAGCGCGAGCTCTTGCGCCTCCTTCGAGCGCGTCATGACGTGCACGCGCGCGCCACGGGCGAGCGCCACCTGCGCCGTGATGTGGGCGGAGCCGCCGAAGCCGTAGATGCCGAGCCGCCCACCCTCGGGCAGGTTGGCCCGCTGCAGAGCCCGGTAGCCGATGATCCCGGCGCAGAGCAGGGGTGCGGCCTCCTCGTCGCCGAACGTCTCGGGCACGGCGTAGGCGTACGCCTCCTCGACCAGCGCGTACTCGGCGTACCCCCCGTCGTCGTCCCAGCCGGTGAAGCGCGGCGCAACGCACAGGTTCTCGCGTCCCGAGGTGCAGAAGGCGCACACGCCGCACGTATGCGCGAGCCACGGGATCCCGATGCGGTCGCCGACGCGCCAACGGTGGGCGTCCGAGCCGAGTTGATCGACCGTCCCGATGACCTCGTGCCCCGGTGTGACGCGGGGCCGGTGCGGCGGCAGGTCACCCTCGGCCACGTGCAGGTCGGTGCGACAGACGCCGCATACGCGCACCCGGACGCGCACCTGGTTCGGCGCCGGCTGGGGCACGTCCCGCTCGACCCGCGCCAGCGGCCCGCCGTCGACCGGCCCCGGCCGCTCGACCACCCACGCCTGCATGCGACCCGCGCGCATGCCCTCAGCGTAGGGCGGCGCGTCCACGCGGCCGCCGTGATGTCCACCCGTAGCATGGCGGCAACGAAGGAGTGGCTGGTATGGGTGCACCGTCGACAACCGGACGAGCGACGTGACCACGCTGGTGGTGGCCGGACCGTCGGGGGCCACCGAGCACGACGAGGGTGGGCGGCATCCCGAACGCCCGGCCCGCGTGGTCGCCGTCATGGACGGCGTGCGAGACCTCGGGCTCGACTCGGTGGTCAGTCCCGCAGTCACCCAAGCCCCGATGGACGCGCTGACCCGCGTGCACGCGCCGTCCTACCTGGCTCGGCTCGAGGCGTTGTGCGAGGCGGGTGGCGGGCAGCTCGACGCCGACACCTACGTGCGGGCGGACTCGTGGACGGCGGCGCGTCGGGCGGCGGGGGCCGGTCTGGCCGCCCTCGACGAGCTGGAGGGTCGGGGCGAGGGGGTGGCGTTCGTCCCGGTCCGGCCGCCCGGCCATCACGCGCTGGCCGAGCGCGGCATGGGGTTCTGCCTGCTCAACAACGTGGCGATCGCGGCAGCCGCGCGCACGGCGCGCGGTGAGCGGGTGCTGATCGTGGATTGGGACGTCCACCACGGCAACGGCACGCAGGAGATCTTCTGGGACCATCCCGGCGTGCTCTACGTCTCGACCCATCAACATCCCCTCTATCCGGGCACCGGCCGCCCCACCGAAGTCGGTGGACCGGCCGCGGCCGGTTTGACCTTGAACCTGCCGCTGCCACCGGGGGCGACGGGCGACGTGGCCCTGCGGGCGCTCGACGAGGTGGCCCGGCCGGCGATCGAGGACTTCGCGCCCGACTGGGTGCTCGTCTCGTGCGGATTCGACGCGCACCGGGCCGATCCCCTGAGCAACCTCGAACTCGAGAGCGGCGACTTCGCCGAGCTGGCCCGCGTGGTGGCCGAGTTCGGTCCTCGCCCGGGGCGGGTCGCCCTCTTCCTCGAAGGCGGCTACGACCTCGATGCGCTCCGGTCCTCGGTGACGGCGACGCTCGGCGCGTTGCTCGGCCGGACCGGGGCCGAGCGCGGGCGCCGGAGTGACGGGGGCCCCGGCCTGGTGGAACTGCGCGAGGCCGGCGACGAGCGCCGGCGCGCCCTCGACCGGTTGCTCGAGGAAGCGGGGCCCTGAGGGACCAGAGCGGTGTCCCGGCAGGAAGAACTCAGCCGGGCGCCCGGTGCACCAGCACGGGGCAGTACGCGTGCGCAGCGCAGTACTCGCTGACCGAGCCGATCACCATGCCCACGAACTCACCGTGACCCCGGGAGCCCACGACGAGGAGCTCGGCGCCCTTCGACGCCTCCACCAGCACGGGAGCCGGGTGCCCACCGACCACCCGGGCGACCATTGGGACCTCGGGGTGCGCGGCGCGCAGCGGCGCGACGGCGGCCTCGATGTTCCTGCTGACGTCGAGCTCGGGGTTGTAGTCCTCGGGTACCGGCACGGCCCAGCCGTAGCTCGACGGCCATTCCCAGGTCGCTACGACCTCGATGCTCGCCGACGTCATGGCGGCCTGTCGAGCCGCCCACGACAACGCGTCGAGCGACGATTGCGACCCGTCGACGCCGACGACGATACGTCCCGGGCCGGTCTGTGGTGCCGATGTCATGGGTCTCTCCTCTTCGGGTCGGTCGGGGCGCCCGCGCACGGTCCGACCCCTTGGACCATAGGGCGCACCGCCTCCTGACCGGGCCGCCCGGGCCACGCGAAAGGAGTAGCCCTCGCAACGGTGAGGTGGGAGAATGGCGCTTCGTGACCCTCGGCGTGTTTCTCCTGGACGACCACGAGGTGGTCCGCACGGGCCTGCGGGCCCTCCTCGAGGCGTGCGACGACATCGAGGTGGTGGGCGAGGCCGCCACCGTGGCCGAGGCGCTGGCGCGGATCCCGACGGTGCCGGTGGACGTCGCCATCCTCGACGTGCGGTTGCCCGACGGGAGCGGCGTCGAGGTGTGCCGTGAGGTCCGCTCGAGCTCACCCCAGACCGCCTGCGTCATGCTCACGTCGTACGCCGACGACGAGGCGCTCATCGCGTCGATCATGGCGGGCGCGGCCGGCTACGTCCTCAAGCAGGTCGGAAGCCTCGATCTGCTCGACACCATCCGGCGGGCCGGGGCGGGCCAGTCCCTGCTCGACCCGGCGCTGACCGAGCGGGTGCTCGAACGGTTGCGCGAGGGGCCGAAGGTGGACCCTCGCCTCGCCAGTCTCACGCCCCAGGAGCGCCGGATCCTCGACCTCATCGCCGAGGGGTACACCAACCGGCAAATCGCCGAGACCATGTTCCTGGCCGAGAAGACCGTGAAGAACTACGTCTCGAACCTGCTGGCCAAGCTGGGCATGGAACGAAGGACCCAGGCGGCGACGTTTGCCGCACGCCTCAATGAGCGCTCCGCGCAGGATGCCCGTTCGGACGCCACCGGCACCTGAGCCAATGGAGATTCAGGCGCGTTGGGAATCCGCGTCGACGCGTTCTGTGACCGCATAGTCCGGCGCGTCGATGGTGATGCCCATGTCGAGCAACGCGGTGCGCAACCGGTTTCGTTCGCGTTCGGGTTGCTCGAACATGCTCGGACGGCTGTCGACGCCCATGACGGCCGCCAACTCGAGCAGCGCGACGTCGTAGCCGACCTGTAATGCCAGCACCGCCGACACCGCGTCGTCATCGCCATGCGGCCGTCCCACCTCGAGTTCGATGCGGCAGCGCCGTACTTCGTCGAGTGCGCCGTCGCGGTTCGGTTCAGCGTGGTGGGGCCGCTGCTCGAGCGCGGCATCGAGCAGCCGGGTGTACATCGACATGGGCCGGGTGCGCGTGTCGATCAGCGTCCGCGGCCGTCACCGGCGCGTAGCAAGCTGGGGTCGAACACGACCCGGTCGGCCTGGGGCGGGAGCAAATAGGAAGGGAGCACGGCCGGGTAGAGCGCCCGCCGCCTGCGGAACCTGCGCCTCGTCTTTTGCACTCTCACCTCCTCTCGCCGTCACCCCGACTGCGGTCACGGGATGCCGTCGCCTGGGGTTGCAGACAGCATGCGCCTCCTCCTTCCGGCGCGACAGGGCCCTATGTCACATGGGTGGCAGGGTTTCACCGCTGCGCAGAATTGGAAAATGGCGACCGAGGGGGGTGGCCGCCATTCTCCAAGCACCGTTGTCTGGGAAGAGGAGGGTGTCCCCAGAATTGTGCCGCCACCGCCGGGTGAGTCATAGGGCCAAAAGTCATGGATTCTCGGGCCACGGCCCCCCGAATCCCTCACGTGCACGTTGGTCTGCGCGTGGGTGCGGTGCGAGAGTGGGGCCCATGACCAGCGTCGTCTCCGTGGCAGAGGCCGTCGCCCTCGTACGACCCGTCGACAGCATCGGGTTCGGGTTGGGCCCGGCGAACCCCGACACGTTCCTGACCGCGCTGGGCGCCCGCGACGACTGGCAGGACCTGCAGGTGGGCGGCGCGCTGTGCCTCAACTACTACGAGGTCTTCACCAAACCCGGCGTCTCGTACCGTTGCGGGTTCTTTGGCCCGGCCGAACGCTTGCTCCATGACGGGGGCTACGAGGTCGAGTTGGTGCCCGGCGGGTTCCGCCAGTTCGCGCCGATCCTGGCCCGCTTCGCCCCGCGGGTCATGGTGGCCCAGGGGGCGCGGCCCGATGACGCCGGCAACGTGAACCTGTCCCTGCACCTCGGGGCGACCCGAGACGAACTGCTTCGGGCGGGACGTGACCGCGAGCGGCTGCTGATCATCGAGGCCAACTCCAACCTGCCCCGCACGAAGAGCCTGCCGCCGGCCTACGACAACACCATCCCACTCGACCTCGTCGACGCGCTGATCGAGACGGACGCTACCCCCTACGCCCTGGCCGACCCGCCGACCGAAGAGGTCGATGCCGCGATCGCCCGTCACGCGCTGGGCTACGTGCGGCAAGGCTCCACGCTGCAGACGGGCATCGGGGCCATCCCCAACATCGTCGCCACCGAGCTGGCCAAGGGGCAGATGGGCGGGTTCGGCATCCACTCCGAGATGTTCACCACCGGACTGATGCACCTCCACCGGGCCGGCAAGGTCACCAACGACGCCAAGGGTGTCTTCGACGGGGTCTCGGTCACGACGTTCGCGCTGGGCACGGCCGAGCTCTACGAATGGCTCGACGGGAACGCAGAGGTGGCCTTCCTCCCGGTCGAGACGGTGAACGACCCGACCGTCATCGCCAAGAACGCCAACCTGGTCTCCATCAACGGCGCCCTCTCGGTCGACCTCTACGGCCAGGTCGTGGCCGACAGCATCGACGGCCGGCAGATCTCGGGGGTCGGCGGGCACGAGGACTTCGTTGCTGGCGCCGAGCTGCACCTCGATGCCCACTCGCTCATCTGCCTGCGGTCGACCGCCGTGCGCCAGGGCGAGGTGGTGTCCCGGATCGCCGGCCTCCTCCCGGAGGGCTCGGTGGTGTCGACGCCGCGGCACCACACCGGTGTCATCGTGACCGAATACGGCGCAGCGGAGCTGACCGGCCTCACCGTGCGCGAGCGGGCGCACCAGTTGGCGGACATCGCGCACCCCGACTTCCGCGACGAGCTGCGCAAGGTGGCCGACTCGCTCGGCCGTCCGTAGGCGCGGTCAGGCGTTCGACGGCGAGAGGCCAAGCTGGCGGCGCAGCTCGGCGTCGGACCATGGGGGCGCCCCGGCCACCAATTTGTGGATGAACCCGTGCAGGCGCCGAAAGACTTCCCGGCTGTCCTCGAGCCAGGGCATCAGGATGGGGAAGACGTGGAACACGCCCTCGTATTCAGCCGCCTCGGTGGCCACCCCGGCGGTGCGGAGCCGCTCGACGTAACGGCGGATCGGGTCGCGGAACATCTCGTCGCCGCCCCAGGTGACGAAGGTGGGCGGGAAGCGGCTCAGGTCTGCCGTCAACGGCGACACCGACTGGCTCGATGCGTCGGCGCCATGGAGGTACGAGGCCGTCGGGATGTTCCACGGCAAGATGTCGTGCTCGGCGTTCTCGGTCACCGACGGCTCGTCGAGGCGCAGGTCGACCTCGGGGGAGAACAAGACCAGCCCGGCCGGGCACATGGCGTCAGTGCGCTCGGGGTCGAGCAGGACCGTGTTGGCCAGCCCTCCACCGCCAGAGTCACCGGCGAGCAGAATCCGCTCCGCCGGGATGCCCAGGTCGATGAGCGCGGCGAAGACGGCGGCCGCGTCCTCTGCTCCGGCCGGGTACGGGAACTCCGGGGCCAGCCGGTAGTCGGCCACGAACACCGCGCACTCCGTCTCCTTGCACACCCGCGACGTGAAGAAGGCGTACATCTCGGGCGACGTCCCGATGTACCCGCCGCCGTGCAGGTAGAGGATCACGCCGAGCGGTTCGCGATCCCGGGCGCGGTAGAGGATCCCTGGCACGCCACCGAGCTCCGTCCGGTGGCTTGCCACGTCGAGGGCGCGGACGAACGGTGGCATCACGACCGAGCAGATCCCGTCGAGGAACAGCTCGAGCGAACGGAACTCGGGAATGCGCAGCGCCGAGGCGTATCCCATGAACGTTCGGATGACCTCGTGCGTCACCGAGACACCGAGGTTTTCCAGCGGCGAGAAGTTGCCGGTGAAGGGATGACGGAACGGCAGCCGGGCCAGCGCGATCGACATCTGCTCGAGGCCCAGCACGACGTCGAGCGCCACGACGGGCGCGGGCGCCGTCTGCACCTCGGGACGATTGCCCATGGCCATACGCGTGGCCTCCTCTCAGGTGACGGCCGGGCCGGCCACCGGCTCATAGGGACTGGGGATGTCCTCCCCCAACGTGAGCTGCGCCATGCCCTCCGGTTCGACACAGGCGAACTCGAGGTGGCCCACCGCGGCGAGCCCGATCTCGAGGATCCCGCACCGCTTGGCGCCGACCGGCGCCTGGAGCCAGTCGGGCAACACGGCCCAGGTCGTGGTGGCCCACAGATGGGTCATCGCCGCGGCCTCGACGCGCCGTCGCTGGTGGACATGGCCGCTCACCACGACCTCGACGCCGCCGTCATGACAGAGCCGGGTGAGCGGTCGCACGCCGTCGCCGGGATGAAGCGGTACGGCGGCGCGTCCGCCAGTTCCTGAGCCCCCGCGGTGAGCGGTTTGTGGGTGACGAGCACGGGTCCTCTGCGGGTCCCCCAGCACCTGCTCGATGAACGACCACTGGTCGTCCTCGTCCGGACCGCCCGAAGCGAAGAGCTGTGCGTTGATGCCGACCAAGCGCCACGCGCCGAGGTCGACGACCCAGCGATCCGACCCGACGGCGTCGCGCCAGTGGGCCAGGCGCCGCTCGTCACGTCCTCGTCGGTCGCCATCCCTTCGCTGGGATTGTCGCCGATGTCGCGGTTTCCCGGCACGGCCACCCAGGGTGCGCCGAGGAGGTCGAGCTGCCGCGGGGCCTGCGCCAAGCTCCTCGGGCCGGCGCGCCCCGTCGACCGACACGTCACCGACGTGCACGACCAGGTCCGGCCCGACGTCTGCGACGTGGCGGACGACGGCGACCCAGTTCCGTTCTGCTTCGGGGGTTCGGGTCGAGAAATGACTGTCCGAGACCAAGACGACCAGCGGCGTCACGGACCTCAGGTTAGGACGACCGCCACCGCGCCCG